>NZ_JAAKUB010000010.1:0-143049 GCF_049174935.1 Aeromonas sp. 600886
TGATCATCCTCTCAGACCAGCTAGGGATCGTCGCCTTGGTGAGCCATTACCTCACCAACTAGCTAATCCCACCTGGGTTCATCCAATCGCGCAAGGCCCGAAGGTCCCCTGCTTTCCCCCGTAGGGCGTATGCGGTATTAGCTACCGTTTCCAGTAGTTATCCCCCTCGACTGGGCAGATCCCCAGGCATTACTCACCCGTCCGCCGCTCGCCGGCAAAAGTAGCAAGCTACTTTCCCGCTGCCGCTCGACTTGCATGTGTTAGGCCTGCCGCCAGCGTTCAATCTGAGCCATGATCAAACTCTTCAATTTAAGTTTGGTTGCTTCGAAAAGCGGCTCAATGAATTGCTGAATTAACTGCTGCAACTAAAGTTGCTTTGGTCACTTCATCAGACATTGAAAATCAAAAATTGTTTTTGATGCTCGATGCTGTGAGTGCCCACACAGATTGCTTGATTCAAATTGTTAAAGAGCGACGCAACAGTGTGTTGCTGCGGGAGTGGAATTCTACTCAACCGCCTTCTCGAGTCAAGCCTTATTTTCAAAGGCTTTTCGAGGTTACCGACGAGGTTGTTTGCGTTGCCGCTTGCCCTGTCGATGTGGCGCATTATAGAGATCCAGCTCACATTGGCAAGGCTTTACCGCAATAAAATTGCAAAAAAGTGCAACTTTTTGGTTATTCATATCAACACACAGCCTTTATACAGACTTATCCACAGCCAAGGGTAAAGTGAGGACGTTTTACACCGGATAAATGCCTTATAAGGGTACTGGCTTGGCATTCATCCACCATTGCCGCACTGTCGCGTCTAACGCGCAGCGCCCTCGACATCTTCTATATAAGAAGGCGTATGAGGCATATATAGAAGCGCTTATCCCAATCGAGCCTCTTTGACCCAGCACGCCATCAGCTCGCCAGCGGAAAGATCCCGGCAGCCCGATACATTCTGGCCAGCCCAGAGCGGAGAGAAGCCGCTGTCACCCCTCTTTTCGGCAGTGGCCCGCAGCGGTACCAGTGCACCACTGGCATAGGGGAAGTGAGGGACAAACTCCGAGAGCGGGCCCAGCTCCTTCATAAGACGGTTGACGATACCCCGCGCCGGGCGGCCACTGAACAGATTGGTCAGCGCCGTCTGCTGGCCTTGGGGTGAGTGAAGGATTGCGCGATGCAGCGCCGAGGTGGTCGCTTCATGGCAACAGAGAAAGGCAGTGCCCATCTGCACAGCGCTCGCCCCCATTTGCAGCGCGTTGGCTATCCCCTTGCCATCGACGATACCACCAGCGGCAATCACCGGCAGGTCGGTTGCCGCGAGGATCTGCGCCAACAGGGTCAGGGTGCTCTGCTGCAGCGCGAGATCCTCAGAGAGGAAATGACCGCGATGACCTCCCGCCTCCAATCCCTGAGCGATGATGGCATCGGCGCCGTGTTGAGCGAGCCATACGCCCTCCGCGACCGTAGTGGCGCTGGCAAATACCTTGGCCCCCGCATCCTTCACTTGGGCAAGCAGCTCGGGCGCGGGCAGGCCGAAGTGAAAGCTGACCACCGCCGGTCTGAACTCAGCCACCATGGCGGCATGCTCCTCATTGAAAGGTGCACGACTTGGCACCATCGTGACCGCTGGGGGAAGTATGCCGAACTCGATGTAGTAGGGAACAAGGCACTGCTGCCAGCGGGCCAGAGCAACGGGATCCGGTTCCCGTTGCCGATGGCAGAAGAAGTTGATGTTAAATGGCCCAAGGCCGCTGTGGGCAAGTCGCTCCAGTTCGCTGCGCAGCTCCGCTGGCGTGAGCATGGCGGCAGGCAAGGAGCCCAAGCCGCCCGCACGGGTCACGGCCAGCGCCAGCTCGCTACCCTGCACACCGGCCATCGGCGCCTGAATAATGGGATAACGCATCCCCAGTTCGCTAAAGAGGCTCATCCATTCACCCCTTTTGCAGCGTCCGCCGCCAGATGTGCGCGGGCCAGCGCAATGGCACCGTCGATGGCACTACGCGCCTGCGGGCTGTTCTGCCAGCAAGTCGAGCCCAGCATGCTGGCCACCAGCTGGACGATATGGGTGGTGTCGGCCTCGGCCAATCCGGCCAGGGTATGATAGCCCAGCTGTTCGAGCCGCCCGATAACGGGCGGCCCCACCCCTTTCACTCCGAGCAGCATTGCCCGCTCTTGTGGGGTAAACCGGTTATTGCCATCCATCTGTCAGACTCCTTTCTGATAACCGTGGTTAAACATCAGGCCCGCAAGGGGCCCGATGAAGAGAGTGGAGGCTTAACGCACGCTGCGCAGCAGGAAGTCCGGCTGACCACAGGAGCGGCGCTCGCGCTTTTGCATCTCGGCGGAGCAGGTGACCGCATCCGTCCCATCTTTATTGACGCAGATGTAGATCTCCCGCAGGAAGCGGCCACCATCGGCGCAAGCCACCGTGATGTTGTCGGGGGCCAGCCACTGGTTGGCGCTCGCCAAATCGGCCTTGAGCTGGAAGCTGGTTTTGCGCAGCGGCTCTTCCGGGGATTGATAAGCCGCCGGGATCTTCACCTTCTGGCGCAAATCACTCGCCAGCTGATGGAAGGCCTGCTGGCTCAGGCCGGAGCAGGTGCCATGTTTCTCCCACTCATGGCGATAGAGGAAACGGCTGGGGTAGAGGTCGGCAAACTCGCTCTCCATATCGGGATCGAGCCGTTCGCGAGTGCAGTTGCTGGGGTAACCGCGATCGTACTGGGGCCAAAGACCATGCAGCACAAAGCCCAGCTTGCGGGAACACTGGTCCCGATCCGCCGGTTTGACGGCGCAGTGCTCGGGCGACCAGGAGAGCGCCATGGCGTAATAGTCAAACTCCCCCGCCTCCCCTTTGGCCTGCACGGCCGAGGAGAGCAACAAACCACCCGCCAACAGGGCAATCATCTTCTTCATCTATATATGTCCATTTCAACCAACTCGGGAATGGCTGCAATGCTCCCATATTCCAGCGCGCGGAAACAGTGGTCCCGCCAAGGCTTGCGACAAGGGTCAGACCACTTCGGGGTTTCACCGGATAATAACGAGGCGTAAGCTGGCATCCTGGCGCCGGGTGCGCCACCGCATCATTTCAAGCAACCACAGGATGTAACATGATCCGCAAGAATCCCTCCGGCCATCTGCCTGTCATCGACGAATCCGCCTATATCGACAAGACCGCCATCATCTGCGGCAAGGTGATCATCAAAGAGAATGTCTTTGTCGGCCCCTATGCGGTGATCCGTGCCGACGAGGTGGATGAGAGTGGAGATATGGAACCCATCGTCATCGGCGCCAACTCCAATATCCAGGACGGGGTGGTGATCCACTCCAAATCCGGCGCCGCCGTCACCATCGGCGAGTACACCTCCATCGCCCACCGCAGCATAGTCCACGGGCCGTGCGAAGTGGGGAACCGGGTCTTTATCGGCTTCAACAGCGTGCTGTTCAACTGCCATATCGGTGACGGTGCCGTGGTGCGTCACAACTCGGTGATCGATGGCTGCGATCTGCCGCCGGAGTTCTACGTCCCCTCCACCACCCGTATCAACCAGCAGAGCGATCTGACCCATATCCCGCGGGTTTCGGTAGATGCCGCCGAGTTCTCCGAGGACGTGGCCCACACCAATATCGATCTGGTCAAAGGGTACAAGGCGCTCTCCAACGAGTTCTGATCCCTTTCTTTATTACCAGAGAACAAAACGGGCGCCGAGGCGCCCGTTGCTGTTTCTATCTCTACTTATATATGTGCTGGTCAGGAGCACCTCTTCAGGCTGATATGCCAGTTGGCGCCGGATTGCACCTGATGCTTGGCGGCGAAGCTGTCCATGTTCAGCGCCACCGACACCTGCAGCAGGCTGTTGAGGTAGACCAGCGGCTGACCTTCCGGCACGTCACCGAAGCTGCTGACGTAAGGCGCCTTGCCGTCATATTTGACCACATCCCCTTCGCGGATCTTGATGCAGGCGTTATCCCCCTTGTTGATCCCCGCCTTGGTAAGCAGGGCATCGTCGATATTGGTCCAGACGTTGCCGTACTGCACATCGAGGATCGGGATGGTGCCCTTGAGGGTGCCATCCTTCTCTGCTACCGCAGGCTGATAGGGGATCTTCACCACCTCGGCGGGCAGCTGCGGGCCGACCTGCTCGTAGCTGATGGCACCGGAGGCGAGCCGTGCGCCGGTATAGGCGTACACATCGCGGCCATGGAAGGTGTAAGACTTCTCGGATCCCTTGAGGCGGTTGAGTTTCTCGTCAATCTGGCGCACCGCCTCGATGCCGAAGTGCTCGGCCACTAGGGTCAGGGTGCCGTTGTCCGGGGTCACGATGTAGTGGCCGCTCTTGGTCTTGAGCACTACTGACTTGCGCTCGGTGCCGACACCGGGATCAACCACGCTGACAAACACAGTCCCCTTGGGCCAATACTGCAGGGTCTGGTAGAGGCGGTAGGAGGCTTCCCAGATGTTGTAAGCCGGGATCTCGTGGGTCAGGTCATAGAGCGGCAGGGTGCGATCCACCCCGAAGGCAACCCCCTTCATGGCCGACACAGCGCCATCTTTGAGGCCGAAATCGGTCTGGATCACCAGCGCTTCGTTGGCGGCGGCGATGCCGCTTGCCAGCATGAGGGCGAGCGCGATGGCGCGGGGAGCGGTGCGAATATCCATATCTGAACTCCTGAATCATCTGAGGATAACGAAACGGCGACAGCCATTTAGACATCCAGACTGCCACCAATGGATTTTTTTGCAAGGGATTTGCAACAAAGTGAGGGACGACTCGCAGAAATTGTGCTCGCCAAACGTCGGCGGCGGGGGTATCAAAGGCAGAACAGGAAAACGTTTACAATACAGGAGCTCAGCACCATGACACAACCCGTACCGGAGATGATGACCCTGCTGCTGGAGATTGGTGAACAGAGCAGTCAGCTATGGCTGAGCCTGCCAGATGCGGCCCCGTCACACTACCCGCTGGCCTTTGGCACCCACGCCATCCAGCCCGGACCGTTTCGCCACGCGCCGCCCACCCCGCTCGAACTGGAGCGGGCCATCATGGTGGTGGAAGATGAGCTGATGCGCATCGCCCCACAGATCCCGCCCGGCTTGCAGCTGACCCTGCGCAGCCAGCCATCGCTGGCCGAAGCGCTGGGGGACAATGAACTCAGCCGGGATCTGGTGGAGCAAGCCTTTGGCCAGCTGGCCGCGATGGCGGAAGGGGATCCCCTCACCGCCAGCTTGCTGCCACGCGACGAGCACTTTGCCGCCGTGCTGCTGATCGTCAGGGAGTGGCTGCACCATCTGGCCAGCGAGAGCGTGCTGATCGTGGAGTAGTGTCATGGCTGATGCCCCTTGCACTGCCGACTCGCGGTAAAACAGAAGCGCGGCGACGAGGTCCTGCGCCACCGCCATGCGCAGCATGCAAAACCGGGAGCTATGCGCCCTTGCTCATCATCGCCTTCTGCCGCGCCCCCAGCTTCTGTTACCATCGCGGCCACGATCACTCATTGCATCGCGGCCGCTGGCCACGATAACCCCGACTGGTGCCCCTATGTCCACAGCCTCCTTTGCCGAACTGGCCCTCTCCCCCCGTCTGCAGCAGACCCTGACCGAGCTCGGCTATGCCGCCCCCACCCCCATTCAGGCTCGTGCCATCCCCGTCATTCTGGCAGGGCGGGATCTGATGGCGGGGGCCCAGACCGGCACCGGCAAAACCGCCGCCTTTGTGCTGCCGCTGCTGGAGCAGTTGCTGGCGCAGCCGCAAGCAGAATCCCCGCGCCCAATCCGTGCGCTGGTGCTGGTGCCGACCCGCGAGCTGGCGGTGCAGGTCGCCGAGAGCGTCGCGCACTACGGTCAGGGCACCGGTCTCACCAGCACGCTGGTCTACGGCGGGGTGAGCATCGCGGCGCAGGTCGAGGCGCTTCAAGCCGGGGTGGATCTGCTTATCGCCACCCCGGGCCGTCTGCTCGACCATCTGCGGCAGGGGGCATTGAGCCTTGATAGCCTGCGCCATCTGGTGTTTGACGAGGCCGATCGCATGCTCGACATGGGCTTTATGGACGAGATCAAGGCGCTGCTCAAACAGATCCCGGTGGATCGTCAAACCCTGCTCTTCTCCGCCACCTGCGACGACAACCTGTTTGCCCTCTGCAAGGTGCTGCTGCGCGACCCCGAGCTGATTGAAGTAGCGCCGCGCAACACCACGGCGGCCGAGGTGGAACAGCGGGTCTACACGGTGGACAGCGATCGCAAGCTGGCGCTGGTCGAACATATGCTGAAAGTGAAAGGGTGGGCACCGGCGCTGATCTTCAGCCGCACCCGTCAGGGGGCCGACAAACTGGCCCAGCAGCTTGGCAAGGCGGGCATCAATGCGCTGGCCTTCCACGGCGATCTGTCGCAAAGCGCGCGAGAAAAAGTGCTGCTGGAGTTTCGCGCCGGCACCCTGCAGGCGCTGGTTGCCACCGACGTGGCGGCCCGCGGCCTCGATATCAGCGATCTCAACTATGTGATTAACCTCGAATTCCCGTTTGTGGCCGAGGATTACGTCCACCGTATCGGTCGCACCGGTCGCGCCGGCAACAAGGGGCTCGCCATTACCCTGTTCAGCCCGGAAGATGCGCCCCTGCTGGAGAAGGTGGAAGCTGTGCTCGACACCCGTTTGCCCCAGCAGTGGTTCCCGGGCTTTGAGCCGGATCTCACCCGCTTCGAGCCCGAGCCGCGCCGCAACAGCAAGGCGGCCCAGAAGCAGCGCGCCAGAAAGCAGGCCCTCGCTGGCAACAAGGGTGGCAAGGGCAAGCGTTAAGCCTGCCCAGCGCCGCCAATAAAAAAACGCCCGCACGGGCGTTTTTTGTTATCTGACAGGAGCCTGCTCTTGGCGAGTGATCCCCTAGCGGGTCGCCAGCACCAGTGGCAGGGATCGCAAGATCTGCCGCTCCGCCAGGGTCGAGAGGATAAACATCACCATATAACCGAGGCCCAGCGCCACGATAATTGCCACCACGTTGGCGGTGAACTCGGCCACCAGATAGTAGGCGGCGACCAGCGCCACTATGCCCGCCAGCCGGATCAGCAAACTCTGGGTAAAGTGACCGTGAGCCTTGATATAGGCGAGCTGATAGCCGTTAAGCATCATAAAGATGAAGAAGATGGAGAAGTGGAACAGCACAGGCACCGCCCCCACGTAGTCGGCGGGGAAGAACAACAGCACCAGCGGCTTGCCCGCCAGCAACATCAAGCCAAAGAAGGCCAGACTGACGATGGCGGAGAGACGGAAGATCCAGCGGCGAATAAGCCTTATCTGGCGGTGATCGCCGTTGCGCAGATTGACCGCCAGCTCAGGCAGCACAAAGCGGTAGATAGGGAAGACAAACAGGGTGGTCATATAGGTGAAGATGGGGCGCACCACCACCTGAAAATCCCCCAGCTCGTCGATGCTGAAGTGGCGGATGGTGAGCAGCACAGTGATGTAAATCATCAGGATGCTGGCCCCCGCCTCCAGCGAGGCGGTAAAGCTCTTCTTCACATAGCTCACCATCTCGGGGCCGAGCGCCACCTTGGCGAGCGGCTTGGTGGCGATGGCCCGGCGGCGCGAAACATACATATAACCGGCGATAGCGAGCGACGAGAAGGTCAGCCCGTAGAAGAGCGAAGCGAGCGCATCCATCCCGAGCCCAAAGTAGCAGGCCATAAACAGCAGACCGTTGGCCAGCGGCTCCAGCCAGGTGACCTTGTTGGAAATGTCATACATGCGGTACATGGCCACCAGATTGGTGAAGTAGACCTTGAGCCCCAGCCCGAAGATGACCCCCACCAGTTGCAGATACTCCACCCGGATATGGAGCCCGTGCTTGATATAGGGGATCACCGCCCCCCAGGTGAGCAGCACGATGCCGATGAGGAAGTAGCGAAAGATATTGATGATGTCCCGATCGTTTTTGGTCTGGGAGTAACTCACCACCATGGAAGAGCGAAAACCTGTCATCAGGATAAAGGAGAGGGAGATCAAATCCACCACGCTGTTGAACAGCGCCAGCTCCCCCTTGGCGACCCACTGCGCCAGCCATACCTTGAAGGCGAAGCCGATAACGATGCTGACCAGCGAGGCCCACATCCCGGTGATAAAGGCCTGCTTGAGGCGCGCGAGAGAGGCGTATTGCATAACGAAAATGGATAACTTTCAGGGAAAAGAGAGAGGGCCATCTTATGAAAGCCCACCCCCCTTGAACAGCCTTAATCTCGCAGTGCCAACGCCCGCAATAAGTGGCCGCAGAAAAGCCGCAACAGCAAAACCCCGCTTATTTCCTGAAAGCGGGCGTTTTGTGGTGTGCCGTTATGGCTGCTGATTGCAGCGATGGCACGGCTTGCTGCCAGTCTGTCGCGCAACCCTTATGACTGCGGCACCGCCTTGATCAACTCTTCATAGTGATCAATCAGCTCGGGGCCGTGCAGCGGCGAGTCGTGCCCGCCAATCACCGTCTTGATCGGCAGCTTCATCGCCTTGAGCCGCTCGATGGTCTGCGGATAGGCCTTCACATTGGCAAAGCTCAGGTTGCCCAGCTTCTCCTTGAGGATGCAGTTGCCATAGAGCACCTGCTCGTCGGGGAAGTAGACAAAGATGCCGTCCGGCGTATGGGCCGGGCCCGCGTAGAAGGCGCGCACCTTGCCCTCTTGCAGCGTGAAGTCGCCATCGTGCACCACGTTGGGCAACACCAGCGGCAGATCCGGGAACTCCGGCAGCCCCTTGCGGG
Source organism: Aeromonas sp. 600886 (assembly GCF_049174935.1). Classification (NCBI taxonomy): domain Bacteria; kingdom Pseudomonadati; phylum Pseudomonadota; class Gammaproteobacteria; order Aeromonadales; family Aeromonadaceae; genus Aeromonas; species Aeromonas sp. 600886. The sequence continues at coordinate 8,731 of NZ_JAAKUB010000010.1, forward strand.
TAAAGGCGACAATCTCGGCCCAGTCGCTCTTCATCAGATCCCGGGTCTGGCGCGTCGCTACCACCTTGGCCCCGATGGACTTCCAGTAGGCATTACCACCCACCCGGTCGGTGTGGTAGTTGGTGTTGATCACCTCCAGCACCGGCTTGCTGCTGACCCGTTTAATGAGCTTGTGCAGCTCGCGGGCGGTATCCGGCGTCCAGGTCGCCCCCACCACAGTCACCCCCTTGGCCCCGAAATAGACCATGGAGTTCTCTTTGACGTAGTAGTTGTCCTCCACCACATAGACAGGGCCGCTTACCTGCTTGAGCTCGATCCCCGCTGCCCGCACGCTGCCACCCCAGAAACTCGCCATCAGCACCACGGCCCCGGCCAATGTGCACTTCATCCAACCTTTCATCATCTTGCTCCCTCGAACCAACCGCCCCCTCGCCACCCCTGTGGCAAGCCGGGCCTTTTAAGCAGTGGGCAGAAGATACGGGGGATTTGTGAGGGGAAAATGAGGTTGTGTGAAGAGAAAGTGAAGTCTGGGGGAATTCAGAAAAATCAGGGGGAATCGGCGGCCTCTCGGCCACGATCTATTCGCAAACGTCCGAATACGCTTCGCTATTCGAACCTGCAACACAGATAGCGGCCCCTCACCCTAGCCCTATTCCGAGGGAGAGGGGATGGCCCGAGCCAATTCCACGCTGCTCATATTCACCCGAACCACAGAGCCAACACACAACTAGCGGGGCATATCTGCTCCCTTCTCCCACTTTTGATCACAAACAAGGGGAGAAGGGCTGGAGATAACAATAACTCCCACAATGTAGGGTCGATTAGCGCAGCGTAATCGTCCGTTTATCGCCACGCCTCGAGTCATGGCAAGGCCAACAGGAAACTCTGAATATCACCTGCTTCTCGGCCACTACTTGTTCGCGTTCGTCCGAATACGCTCACTATTATAACCAATGCCCTAAAGCTAAAGCAGACAGTATATACGGTCTATATCAACCGATTATCTCGTAACCAAGTTGATCTAGGGTTATATATGAGATACATATGTTATTGTCTTTTTCACTTTGACTTATTCTTTCTTTTTCATCGGCCTTCAATTCTGAATTCAATACCAAAATGAGATGTATTTCTGGTTTATGTCCAGTGATATCCTCATGAATTTGACATGCGTTTTTAATTCTACTAATGGAGAAGGCTAGGTATGCGGTCAACTGACTTGGATTCCTCAACCATTTCACTTCGAATATCTTGTTGTTTTTATTGTCTTTACTGGAAATGAATCCATCAAACTCTACAAATTTATTGTTTTGTGTTATCCGTACATTACGCTCTATCTCACCATGTGTTTGAGATACTAAATTCAAAGCCTTCTCTTCAATGTCCAATGCAAGCCTCATAGTAGCACCATGGCCTTGTTCATTAAGCTTTGCAATATTAATTGATGTGCTTTTAAATTTTTGTGGTGATGTGGGGGGAACCACTGATGCTATTTCTTCGGCTACAGCCTCTTCGACCTTTCTACGTAGATTATCTTCTTTGCTCAAAACTTCTTTTTTAAAATCAAAGTAATTTTTATCTTTGCTTATTATAGCGGCAAGATTTTGTAAAAACTCTAGTTCAGTGACTGCTGTTGCCACTATAAATATAGCTGCGAAGTATGTGGTCCAGTGAGAAGAGAAAAATGCAATAGATGTGACCAACATAATAGAGAACAGCTTTGTAGCATGGCCTCTTTGCTTTTCCATGAAGGTAATGCATAAACAAATGGCTGCCACTAGTAATGAGGCGGTTCCAATAAAATTTGGGTATGTATCTGGCGGAGGGAAATAGTTCATATTAAAAATAACCCCATAAATATATTCCCTTATCAGATTAACTATCTATAGTGGTGTTCAAATAGGCTCTATTGAAGCCTTTTATACGCGAAATTTATTGTTTTTTCTATAAGGATTTCAGTAATAAAATTAAATCTCAGATATCTTTCACACTTTTCTCAGCGCAAGGGGATTGGTCTCAATACTGGACCATCAGGAGGATAAAAAACCACCCGCATAGCGGGTGGTTTTGTGTTCGTTATCACAAGAAAAACTACTAATATTCAATCCCTGATGGCACTCACCCCAACGGCGGCGTGCGTGGCGGCACCATACGCTTGCTGCCGGTGGACTCGAAGGCCGAAGCAAAGCGCAGCAGGTTGTTGTCGTCATAGGCGCGACCGGCGAAGGTCAGGCCCACCGGCATACCGATATCGGCCATCACCCCCATAGGGACGGTAACGGTCGGCACGCCGAGATGGCGAATGGCGAGGTTGCCGTTGGCAACCCAGATGCCGTTGCTCCAGGCGATATCGGCGGAGGCCGGATTCACATCCGCATCAGCCGGGGCGACGTCAGCGACGGTCGGGAACAGCACGGCGTCGAGCTTGAGCCCGTCCATCCAGTCCTCCAAGTCCAGCTTGCGAGTTTTCTCCAGACCGCGCAGGCCGTCCGGCACTGTGGCGATCTCGTCCCAGGATTTCAGGCCGCGCTTGGCCATATTGACGTACTCGTCCATGCCCGCCGCCAGATCGCCCTCGCGGTTCGGCAGGGTGCCCGGGTCGTGGGGGAAGATCTTCGGCCCATCGACATCGGCCAGCTTGTTGAGCTTGGGATCACCGTTGGCGCGCAGGAAGTCGTCGAACGCCCAGCCGGAGAGCTCCCACAGCTCGTCGTTGAGAAACTCCGGGCTCACGATGCCGCGATTGAACACGGTCGGCGCGCCGGGTCTGTCCCCTTCGCAGTTGGATACCAGCGGGAAGTCCACTTCGATAACTTCAGCGCCCGCGGCTTCCAGCGCCTGACGGGCCTGCTCCCACAGCGCGATCACGGTCTCGCGGGTATGGATGCGCTGACCGGTCGGGCCGCCGATGCCGGGGTTTTCGCTGGTGCCGGCCAGTTCATCCTTGTTGATAAACATGCGCGGCACGCCGAGACGCTTGCCCTTGAGGGCATCGGCCTTGGCTGCCAGCTCCAGATAGGAGGCCGGACGCACCTCGGAGGCCTTGGGCAACTGCACCCAGGGCTGCATGCGCCACAGATCGCCACGGGTGTCGGTATCGTCGGCGACCACTACGTCGAGCACTTCCAAGAGATCGGCCATGGTGCGGGCATAGGGCACCACCACATCCATGGTCGGAGTCAGCGGCCAGTTGCCGCGCACCGAGATGACGCCACGGGACGGGGTGTAGGCACACAGACCGTTGTTGGAGGCCGGGCCACGGCCGCTCGACCAGGTCTCTTCCGCCAGACCAAAGGCGGAGAAGCTGGCGGCGGTGGCGGTACCGGCACCGTTGGAGGAGCCAGAGGCAAACGGTGCGGTCAGGTAGTCGGCGTTGTAGGGGCTCTCGGCACGGCCATAGACGCCGCGCTGCATGCCACCATTGGCCATCGGCGGCATATTGGTTTTGCCAAGGCAGATGGCACCGGCGGCGCGCAGGCGCTCAACGGTAAAGGCATCGCGCTGGGCCACCAGATCCTTGAAGGCCGGGCTGCCGGAGGCGGCAGTCAGCCCCTTGACCAGATAGCTGTCTTTGGCGGTGTAGGGGATGCCGTCGAGCGGGCTCAGGGTCTCGCCACGGGCACGGCGGGCATCGGAAGCCTCGGCTTCTTTCAGCGCATCGGGATTGGCGACCACCACGGCATTGAGTTTGGTGGCAGTCTCGGGGCCGTTGTAGGCCTCGATCCGGGCCAGATAGGCCTTGACCAGTTCGACCGCTGTGGTGCGGCCTGATTCGAGCGCGGCACGCAGCTCGGCAATGGAAACCTCGGTCACTTCGATCATGGGGATCTCCTGTAAAAGGGTGACTGTTTGTCATGATGATCGCCGCATCAGCGCCGGCGACCATCACACCATCAAGGGATAAAACCCCACTGAGTGGGGTTTTGAATTTCTACACTCTTCGACCAGCTTACTGACCTGAAGGGATCTGCTGGGTAATGCAGTGAATATTGCCACCGCCCAGCAGGATCTCGCGAGCCGGTACGCCGATCACGGTGTGCTCAGGGAAGATCTCTTCCAGAATGCGCTGGGCTTCGCCATCGGTGGCGGCATCCAGCAGCGGGTAGACGATGCGATCGTTGGTGATGAGGAAGTTCACGTAGGAACCGGCCAGACGGCCTTCTGCCTCGCGCGGCACACCGGTACCACTCTCGACACCGGCAGACTCCTCTTCGGTGCAGAACAGCGGGCCCGGCTGGGGCAGCTTCCACACTTTCAGCTTGCGACCCTTGGCATCGACCGCCGCTTCCAGCACCTTGAGAGCGGCTACGGAGCGGGCGTACTGGGGATCGTTCTGGTCGTCAGTCCAGTGCAGGGCCACTTCACCCGGACGCACGAAGCAGCACATGTTGTCGATGTGGCCGTCGGTTTCGTCCATGTAGACACCTTCGTCCAGCCAGATAAAGCTGGTAACGCCCAGATAGTCGCGCAGGTACGCTTCGATCTGCTCTTTGGTCAGGTGCGGGTTGCGGTTTTCGTTGAGCAGGCACTCGGCGGTGGTCAGGCAGGTGCCTTCGCCATCGACGTGGATGGAGCCCCCTTCCAGAATCAGCGGCGCATCGTAGCGAGCCATCTCGTGTTGGGTCAGCATCTGGGCTGCCACTTCCTCATCCTGATTCCACGGGTAGTAGAGACCGCCCTTGTGGCCGCCCCAGGCGTTGAAGCCCCAATCCACCCCACGGCACTCGCCAGCAGCGTTGGTCACAATGGTGGGGCCGGTATCGCGGGCCCAGCAGTCATCGCTGTTCATTTCAACCAGAGTGACGTGGGCGGGCATGATGGCGCGGGCCTGCTCCATAAACTGGGCTGGTACACCCATAAAGACCGGGGTGGCACCGCCGATGGCATCCGCCACCTTGGCGAAGGTCTCTTGCGCGAAGCGACCGGCTACGCGCCAGTTGTCCGGGCGAAATGGCCAGATCATCCAGACGGCCTGCTGGTGCGCCCACTCGGCGGGCATGGTGAAGCCGTCGGCGGCCGGCGTGGAGTTAATGGTCTTGATGCTCATCGCAAGGCTCCTTGCATGGATTGAGGCCCCGTTTACGCCAGATGCGGCGCGGGAACCCGGAAAAATAAGAGTGGGTCGCAGATTAAGACGTTGCGCCCCCATCCATCAAATGAATAGGATGGATTGTCCCATAAACACGGCGAATAATCCCCCCATGAAACTGCACCAGCTCGACCTCAATCTGCTGCTCGCGTTTGACGCCCTGATGACGCAAGGGAGCGTCACCCGCGCCGCCGAAGCGCTCTTTATCAGCCAGCCCGCCATGAGCCACTCCCTTAACCGGCTGCGCACCTTTCTCGGCGACCCGCTTTTGGTTCGCACCCCGCAGGGGATGCTGCCGACCCCGCGCGCCCAGCGGTTGCATCTTGGTGTACAGCAGGCGTTGCGGCTGCTGGAGCAGCAGCTCAGCGAAGAAGAGGAGTTCGAGCCGCGCCAGTCGAAGCGGCGCTTCGTGCTCTGCACCACAGATTACGTGGAATGTGTGCTGATCCCGCCGCTGATCCAGCGGCTCAGAGGGCTGGCACCGGGGGTCACCATCGAGATCCGCATCCTGCGCGACACCCTGCCCGAAGCCGAGCTGGCGAGCGGCGAGATCGATCTGGTGCTGGGCTTTGACGAGTACATGCAGGTGCCGGGGTATCTCGGCAAAGAGACCTGGCTCACCGAGCCGCTGGCCGGGCTGGTGCGCGCCGATCTGCCGATTGCCAAATCGGCCCCCGCCGGGGCCGAGGATGACCCCTCCCAGTGGCTGGAGCGCATCACCCTGCAGCAGCTCATCGCCATGCCCCATGTGTTCCACTCGCCGCTCGGCACCTCGGAGGCGAGCCTAGACCGCTATCTGAAGAGTCAGGGCTTTAGCCGCACCATCTCGGTCAACAGTCAGAGTTATATGTCCGCCGCCGCCATCGTCAGCCAGAGCGATCACCTGCTGGTGCTGCCCAGCATGGTGGCCGACCTGCTCGCCACCCACTGGCCGCTGAAAAGCCTGCCGCTGCCCGAGGATGTGCCAGATTATCACCTCAACTGCGTCTGGCATCCCGTGCATGCCCAGCAACCCGCACTGGTATGGCTGAAAGATTTGATGAAAGAGCTGGTGGGGCCGAGGTGAGGCCGCAGCGTCTGGCATACCCCATCGGCGCATACGCAACAACCGGCGCAGGTGTGGCTCAAGGATTTGATGAAGGAGCTTGTTGACCGACCATGATGCCCAAACCGAACCTCGATCAATTCCCTCTCCCTCTGGGAGAGGGTTAGGGTGAGGGCTGCTCCTGCTCCATCCCCTCATCCCCAGCCCTTCTCCCGCAAGGGGAGAAGGGAGCTGATCCAGTACAATCGGCAACATCACGGGTAACCAACTAGCAGGGCAATGCCCATCCACTCATCAGCTCATCAGCTCATCAGCTCATCAGCTCATCAGCTCATCAGCTCATCATTACCAAACACAACGATAGCTCGGTTGGGGTCAACAAATCCTGACAGCACCTAGATCTGTTCCCTCTCCCTTTGGGAGAGGGCTAGGGTGAGGGGACGCAATATCCAACCGGTAAACACAAAGGAAGCTGGCTATATCTATAGGGCCAAACAGAACTGGAGCCCTTTATGGAAAGCAACCGCTTTGCCAAACGACTGAGACGTGATGCCACGCTGGCAGAGCAGAAACTGTGGCAACACTTGCGCAATCGCCGTCTGGCGGGAGTGAAATTTCGCCGCCAAATGCCCATCGGCCCCTATGTGGTGGATTTCATCAGCCTTGAACAGGGATTGATCATCGAAGTGGATGGTTCGCAACATGGAACACTAGCGAACCAGATGCATGATGAGGCTCGGACAGCCTATCTCAATCAGCAGGGATTTCGGGTGATACGAGTGTGGAATAACGATGTACTGGGCAGGCTCAACTCCGTGCTGGATTTTATCCTGTTCTCATTACGTCAATCCGATTGACCCCTTCCCCTCAATTCAAAAAGCAAAAACGGAGAAGGGGAAACCTAACTTACGCCCGCAGGGCCCGCATCAGCTGGGCGACTACATCGTCGAGCAGGGGGCGATCGGGGCGGCACTGGGCGAAGGTAATAAGACCCTGCAGGTTGATCAGCAGCAGGGCGGTGAGGGTGTGGATATTGCTATCCGGGGCCAGCTCGCCCTTGGCCTGCGCCTGCGTCAGCAACTCGGCCAGATCCTGCTCCAGCTCGCCATAGATCCCCTTGACCCGCTGGGTCAGCTCCTCATCCTGCTCGCTCAGCTCCATCATGGTGCGAGTCACCAGACAGGAGCCGCAGAGCGCCTCCCCCACAATCCGGTCGAGATAGGCCGCAAGGCCCGCCAGCGGGCTCGGGTTGTCGAGCAGGGAGCGGCGCAGGGTGCGTTTGCCCTCGACATAATGATCCACCGCCGCCAGCAGCAGGCCTCGCTTGTTGCCAAAGGCGCCGTAAATGCTGCCCGGATGGAGGCCTGTGGCGGCCACCAGCTCCTGCATGGTGGTCTTGGCATATCCCTTGGCGCGAAACGCTTCCATGGCATTTCGCAGTACCTCGTCCCGATCAAACTCGGCTATGCGCATGGTTCCTCCCGTGGGAAATGGTTCACCGGCAAGGGGCAACAGGGCCCGCCGATAAAGAGTGGCTGGAAAGGGCGGCAAGTTTACCCCAGCCGCCTGCTCGGGCCAACCTTCTTGAACGCTCATTCAAAAAAAGCTTGCGCCCGACGTAAAAAACGTCTTGAATGCACGTTCAAGAATAACCCGTTCAGGACAACCTATCATGAATACCCTGTTTCAGCCGTATCGACTCAATGACACTCTGACCCTGGCCAACCGTTTCATGATGGCCCCGCTCACCCGCTGCATGGCAGGCCCAGGTCTGGTGCCGACCGAGCAGATGGCTGCCTATTACGGCCGCCGCGCCGACATCGGCCTGATTGTTTCCGAGGCCGTCATCATCCGCCCCGACGCGCAGGGCTACCCCAATACCCCGGGCCTCTTCACCCAGGCGCAGATCGATGGCTGGAAGAAAGTGACCAGCGCCGTACACGCCAAGGGCGGCAAGATCTTCGCCCAGCTGTGGCACGTCGGCCGCCTCTCCCACCCCTTCTTCCATCAGGCTGAAGTGTTGGCCCCCTCTGCCGTGGCGCACGAGGGCACTGTGCCCCGCATGCGCGAGCTGACCTATCAGGTGCCGCGTGCCCTGACCGAGGCGGAAATCGCCCAGCTGGTGCTGGATTACGCCCAGGCCGCTGCCAACGCCATCGAGGCGGGCTTTGACGGGGTAGAGATCCACGGTGCCAACGGCTACCTGATCGACCAGTTCCTGCACCACTCCACCAACCTGCGCACCGACAACTACGGTGGCAGCCCGGAAAAGATGAGCCGCTTCGCGCTGGAAGTGGTCGATGCCATCAGCGCCCGCATCGGTGGTGATCGGGTTGGCATTCGTCTCTCCCCTGGTGCCTATGTCCATCTGGCGGGCAGCCCGGAAGATCGCGCCGTGTTCGACTATCTGCTGGGCAAGCTCAACGATCGCCCGCTGGCCTATATCCACCTCGGCATCTTTGATGACAACCTCACCTTCGATTATCTGGGTGGCCGCGCCTCCGACTATCTGCGCGCCCACTACAAGGGCAATCTGGTCGGGGTGGGCAACTACGACGCCGAGCGCGCCGCAGCGGCCATCGAGGCTAACCGCTTCGATCTGGTGGCTATCGGCCGTCCGCTTATCGCCAACCCGGACTACCTCACCAAGGTGAAGAAGGGCGAAGCGCTGGTGCCCTACGCCGACACCATGCTGGCCGAGCTGGTATAACCGCAAAGCCATCACCAGACGACAGGCAATAAAAAACGAGGGGAGCGATTGCTCCCCTCGTGCTATCTGGCTGATGCGCTGATCAGCTGGTGCAGACTTAATTGGTGCGGATGCTTAATTGGTACGAAATAGCGCCTCGATGGAGAGCCCCTGGCTCAGCAGGATCTCCCGCAGACGGCGCAGCCCCTCCACCTGGATCTGGCGTACCCGCTCGCGGGTCAGGCCAATCTCGGCCCCCACATCCTCGAGGGTGGCCGGCTCGTAACCCAGCAGACCAAACCGGCGTGCCAGCACTTCCCGCTGTTTGGGGTTAAGCTCCTCCAGCCAGTGGACAATGCTGCTGCGCATATCATCTTCCTGAGACTCCAGCTCAGGCCCCATGCCGCGCTCGTCGGAGAGCACATCCAGCAGCGCCTTGTCGCGATCGCCACCGATGGGGGTATCCACCGAGGTGATCTTCTCGTTGAGCTTGAGCATGCGGTTCACGTCATCCACCGAACGATCCAGCGCGAAGGCGATATCCTCGGCGGTCGGTTCATGATCGAGACGGTGAGAGAGTTCGCGCGCGGTGCGTAGGTAAACGTTTAACTCCTTGACCACATGAATGGGCAGACGGATGGTGCGGGTCTGGTTCATGATGGCCCGCTCGATGGTCTGGCGGATCCACCAGGTAGCATAGGTGGAGAAACGGAAGCCGCGCTCGGGGTCAAACTTCTCGACAGCGCGGATAAGACCGAGGTTGCCCTCTTCGATGAGATCCAGCAGCACCAGGCCGCGGTTGTTGTAACGGCGGGCGATTTTCACCACCAGTCGCAGGTTGGACTCGATCATGCGCTTGCGGGCGGCTTTGTCACCTCGCAAGGCACGACGGGCGTAGTAGACTTCCTCTTCGGCAGTGAGCAGCGGGGAGAAACCTATCTCCCCCAGATAGAGTTGCGTGGCATCCATCACCTTGTTCAGCTCAGGTGCCAGCAACTCATCAGAGATAGTCTCGTCCGCCTCGGCGGCTACCTCCTGCAACTCTTCTACTTCATGAGATTCGGGTTCAGCGTCAAACTCTAACTCTGCATCCTGCATTACCAGTTGTTCTTGGCTCATGGTGTGTCTCCCTGACGTTACCAGAGTAAGACGGTCTCTCTGGGGTTAACGCTTTGGCAAATAGCTCATCGGATTGATCGACTTGCCTCTGTACCGGATCTCGAAATGCAATCGCACATCCGGCGCGTCCGTGCTACCCATGTTGGCAATGACCGAGCCCCCCTTGACGCTGTCCCCTTCCTTCACCCGCAACTCGTCGTTGTGTGCGTAAGCGGAGAGATAGTCATCATCATGCTTGAGGATAATCAGCTTGCCGTACCCCCTTAAAGCACTGCCAGCGTATACCACTTTACCGCTGCTGGCGGCGTAGACGGGTTGCCCCTTCTGGCCGGCTATGTCGATCCCTTTGTTACCCTGTTCTGCAACAGAGAACCCCTCGACAATCCGGCCTTTTGCGGGCCAGTGCCAAGCAAGTCTCGACTGGGAGTTGTTTATTTTTTGTTCTTTGGACTGAGCGTATTCCTTCGGTGCTGCCGGAGCAACGGATTTCTGAGAGATGAACGGCGTGGTCTGACCAGATCCACTCGGCTCGGCCAACGGACGCGGACCGCTGCTCGGACGGCTCACGGCCACCGGCGTCACGGTTGCCGGACGAGTCGCAGCCACCATCTGGGTCGAACCGCCGCCTGCGGTCTGGACATTGAGCACCTGACCCGGTTGCAGCGCATAGGGGGCGCTCAGGTTATTGCTCTGGGCCAGCGCCTGCGGCGTCATGCCGAACTGGCGGCCGATGCTGCTCAGGGTATCGCCGCGGCGCACCTCATAGGTACCGGCACTGCGGCTGCTGCCAACACTGGCGCTGGAACCATCGAGTCGCAGTCGCTGCCCCGGATAGATGTTGTAGGGCGGGCTGATGTTGTTGAGGCTGGCCAGCGACGGCACGTCGTTGCCGGAGTTGAAGGCGATGGAGTAGAGGGTATCGCCCCGTTTCACCACATAGCTGCCGCCCTGAATGGGGGCGCTGACCTGGGCACCGCTTTGGCGAGCCGGAATGGTCGAGACAAACTGCCCCTCATCAACACCATCTACCGGAGCTGCATTTTTACTGGAGGAGCAGGCAAGCAGCAGCCATGACAACACCACGACACTGCTTCCTTGCCAAATACGCGAACGCATAATGGATCCTTAACGACTAAACCAGAAATAGGCCACCACGGCCAGACCAATACAGAGCCAACCGAGCACATCTACGTAGTGCATCAGTTTGCGTTCCATCTTCTCGCCACCCCAACGCATCAGGCCCGCAACCAGGAAAAAGCGCATGCCACGACCGATGAGGGAGGTGATGATGAAGGGCAGCAGAGCCATTTGCAACAACCCTGCCGTCACGGTAAACACCTTGTAGGGGATAGGGGTGAAGCTGGCAATGAAAATGACCCAGATCCCCCACTGCTCAAACCAGTTGCGAGCAATCTCGATCTTGTCCTGATAGCCCACAGACTCCACCAGTGGCAGCACGACCGGATCCCACAGCGCATAGCCAAGGGCATAGCCAAACAGGGCGCCCAGCACAGAGAAGAGGGTGGCCAGCGTGGCGTAGTGCCACGCCTTGTTTGGCTTAGCGAGCGCCATCGGTGCCAGCATCACGTCCACCGGGATGGGCCAGAATACCGACTCGATGAAAGCGGTGATGGAGAGATACCAGGGGGCATGCTTGTGGCGAGCCCACTGCATCACCAGTACGTACAAACGGGAAAACAACTTCACTCAACATCTCCGTCAATCAGGGGAACAAATCGTACCGGCTCCAGAATACGGCTGGTCAGCTGGGATCCGGATCGTTCGATCAGTTGCAGGGTCTGCTGGCTGTCACCCACGGGCAACACCAGTCGGCCCCCTTCGGCCAGCTGATCGGTGAGTGCCGTCGGGATCTCGCTCGCCGCGGCCGTCACCAGAATGGCATCATAAGGCCCCTTATTGGGCCACCCCAGCCAGCCGTTGCCGTGCTTGGCCGAGACATTGTGCAGATCGAGCTGGCGCAGTCGGCGTCTGGCCTGGAACTGCAGCGACTTGATCCGCTCCACGGTATACACATGCTCCACCAGATGGGCGAGGATCGCCGTCTGGTAGCCCGAGCCAGTGCCAATCTCCAGCACATGGGCCGGATTGTTTTGCATCAGCAACTCGGTCATTCGCGCCACCATATAGGGCTGCGAAATGGTCTGGCCGTGGCCAATGGGCAGGGCGGTGTTATCCCACGCCTTGTGCGCCATGGCCTCGTCCACGAACAGCTGGCGCGGCACTTTCGCGATGGTCGCCAGCACGCGAAAATCGCGAATATCCTGCGCAATGAGCTGATTTAACAGGCGCTGTACTATCACACCACCCTCATCCCTGCAGATCTAACCAGGCCCCCAGACCGGCGAGACTGTCATAGGCAGTCATATCGATGGTCAGGGGGGTAATCGAGACATAGCCCTGCTCGATGGCAGCAAAATCGGTGCCTTCACCGGCATCCTGCTGGCTACCGGGGGGGCCGATCCAGTAGATGGGCTGGCCACGGGGATCCTCGGTGCAGATCACCGACTCCGCCCGGTGGCGATTGCCAAGGCGGGTGGTCTTGATCCCCTTGATCTGCTCGAGGGGCAAGTCCGGCACGTTGACGTTGAGGATCTGATCGGCAGGCAGGGGGTGCTTCATCAACCCTTTCACCAGCAGGGCCGCATAGTGGGCCGCAGTGGCGAAGTGGGTCTTGCCCACCAGCGAGATGGCGATGGAAGGGTAGCCAAGATGGCGCCCCTCGGTGGCCGCGGCGACCGTGCCCGAATAGATGACATCATCCCCCAGGTTGGCACCGTGGTTGATACCGGCCACCACCATGTCGGGTTCAGGGCGCACCAGCTCGTTGACCGCCAGATGCACGCAGTCGGTCGGCGTCCCCTTCACCGCATAGCTCTCGCACCCATTAAAGCCGTTTTCTGCAATGCGGGTAACCCGCAGCGGTACTTCCAGCGTCAGGGAGTGACTCGCGCCGCTGCGGTTGCGATCCGGTGCCACCACAATGACCTCGCCGCAGGCGCGCAGCGCCTCGCTGAGGGCACGAATGCCCTCGGCATGCACACCATCATCATTACTGACCAGAATTCGCATCGGTCTGATTCCTGAAACCGTGATCGGCCTCTTCGGCCTGCATTAACTCGCGCACCACGCTGGTGGCAAACGCGCCCGCCGGCAGGAAGAAGGAGAGGGTCAGCGCCTCGCCGTCCAGCTGCCAGCTCATCTGCTCCGGCTTGAGCAGCAGCGGGCGGCGATCCTGCTCCAGCCCGGCTTTCTCCAGCCCGTCACACCAATCGCTGTAAGGAGCCAGCACGCCCTGTTCGAACTCGGCAGCGGCGCCCTGACTGGCCAGACGGCCACGGCCCCACTGGGGCGCAGTAAGCTGCACGTCGCCGGAGGCAAGACGCGCTTCCAGCTCGGGGGTCACGCTCTCTTCGCTGAAGATGGAGTGGCTGCCCTTGAGCATCACGCAATCACCGGCCAGCAGCTGATGAGCCAGCCCCTGCTCGATACGGGCGCTGACGATGGCGTTGAACAGCATGCTGCGGGCGGCAGAGAGGTAGAGGGAGCGCTTGTTGCGATCCTTGATCCGCTTGCCGGCAAACATCGCCTTGGCCGCTTCCAGGTTGTTGCCATCGCGGCCAAAACGCTGCTCACCATAGTAATTGGGTACGCCCTGAGTGGCGATGGCCTGCAGGCGCGCTTCCAGCCCGTCGGCCTGTTCCAGACCGGTGAGACGCAGGGTGAAATGGTTGCCCTTGAGGTAGCCGACCCGCAATTTGCGGTTGTGACGCCTGGCTTGCAGGATCTGGATGCTGTCGCTCTCGATAACCGACAAGTCCGGTTCGGCCTTGCCCGGCAGGTGAATGCCGAACCACTGCTCGGTCACCGCGTGGCGATCCTTCAGGCCCGCCCAGGTCACCGCATTGCGGTTGACACCGGCCGCATCGGCCAGCAGACCCGCCACCCAGGCGGTGTTCTCGCCGGTTTTGCGCACCCGGACGAAGATATGCTCCCCTTCCCCGCAAGGCTCGAAGCCGAGATCTTCATTGACCACGAAGTCGGCGGCCTCGGCCTTGAGGATACCGCGGGCGGTGGGCGCCCCGTGCAGATAGGCAAGTTGTTCCAGCATTATTGTTTCACCAGTAGGACGACGGCTTCGGTGGCGATCCCTTCCTTGCGCCCCGTAAACCCAAGCTGTTCGGTGGTGGTCGCCTTGACGTTCACCCGGTTCAAATCACATTGCAGATCGGCGGCCAGCACGGCGCACATGGCGTCGATATGGGGGGCCATTTTGGGGGCTTGGGCGATGATGGTCACATCCAGGTTGCCGATGGCATACCCCGCCTGCTGTACCCGGGCAAAGACATCCCGCAGCAGAATGCGGCTGTCGATCCCCTTGAACTCGGCAGCGGTATCGGGGAAGTGGCGACCGATGTCACCGGCACCGATGGCCCCCAGCAGGGCATCGCTCACCGCGTGCAGCACCACATCGCCGTCAGAGTGGGCAACCAGCCCCCGCTCGTAGGGAACCGGCACGCCACCCAGCATGCAGGGGCCAACACCACCAAATTTATGAACATCAAAACCATGACCAATGCGCATCATCAGCGGCAACCTCCCAACATGCTGAAACCAACCCCATCAATTTTGTGTACGTCCACACCATGTCCAATCCGGATCATGCTAACTCCTTGTTCGGGCCTGTTTGTTCGAGACGCTCTGCTCTGAACGGTCTGTTCTGACTGAGAGGCTTATGCTTGCTGGCTTAAAAACAGCCCCGCCAGCGACAAATCTTCCGGCCGGGTCACTTTGATATTGTCGGCGCGCCCCTCCACCATCCGCACCGTGAATCCGGCCCGCTCCATGGCGGAGGCCTCGTCGGTGATGGTGGCGCCCAGCAGCAGCCCCTCTTCGAGCGCCCGTTTCAGGGCTCGGGTCGGGAACATCTGTGGCGTCAGGGCATGCCAGAGCTGCTCGCGCTCGACGGTGGCGATGATATTGCCCTCCCCATCGGAGCGTTTCATGGTATCGCGCACCCGACTGCCGAGAATGGCACCGCCGCAGTTCATGGCCGCGGCAATCAGCGCATCGAGATCGCCGTGAGTCAGACAGGGGCGGGCCGCATCGTGCACCAGCACCCACTCCCCTTGCGCCACCTGGAGACCATTGAGGACGGAAAAGGCGCGCTCGGCGCCTCCCTCTACCCGCACAATTCGCGGGTCGGCCGCCACGGGCAGGGCCTCGAACCAGCGGTCATGGGGTGCCAGCGCCACGATCACCTGGGCGATAGCCGGGTGGGAGAGCAGCCGCTCCAGGGTATGTTCGAGAATGGTTTTACCCGCCAGTTGCAGGTACTGCTTGGGGCAATCGGCCCCCATCCGGCTGCCGATACCGGCGGCAGGGACGATCGCCGTCAGGCCGGATACCCGGCTGGCATCAGTCATCGTAGGGCTCATCGTCCGGCGCTGTCTCTTTGTCTTTCTCTTTGGGGATGATCCGGTAGAAGGTCTCCCCCTGCTTGATGTAACCCAGATCGTTGCGCGACAACTCCTCGATGGCCTCGAGGCCAGAGGTGAGATCATCTATCTCGCGGTAAATGAGGTCGTTACGATCCTTGAGAGTCTGGTTGTCCCGCTGTTGCTGCGAGATGGCCTCCGACAGGTTCTGATAATCGGATAGCCCGTTCTTCCCCAGCCAGAGGTCATATTGCAGTCCCCCCAGCAGGAGGATCAGGATCAGGGTGAATAGCCGCATGCACTAGGTCTCCTTCAGGCGGCCTAGTGTCCCATATTCGGTGCCAAGACAAAAGAAAGCGAGCACCCGGGAGCCACTGGCCGAACATAAAAAAGTGCCCAAGAGTGAATCAGATAGCACAAAGCCCCGCCAAACCGGTGCAAGGATGGCCAACCAGGGCGCTCCTTGTCCGGGGGCGGGGCTCTCAATCAGAAAGCGGTAAGGGGGATCAGTTCACCGCGACCGGCTCTCCCGCGCTCTCGGCCGGGGTGTTGTACTCCTCCTCGGCATCGCGGAAACGCTCCAGCATCGCTTTTGAGGGCGCTTCGCCCAGCAGACTGCCCACCACGATGGCCAGCAGTGCGAACAGGAAGCCCGGAATGATCTCATACAGCCCCAGCCAGCCGAACTGCTTCCAGACGATGACTGTGATAGCACCGACCAGCATGCCGGCCAGCGCGCCGTTGCGGGTCATTCTCGGCCAGAGCACCGAGAGCAGCACCACGGGACCAAAGGCGGCACCGAAACCGGCCCAGGCGTAGCTCACCAGCCCCAGCACCCGGTTTTCCGGATTCATGGCAACGGCGATGGCAATCACGGCGATCAGCAGCACCATCAGGCGACCCACCCACACCAGCTCAAGCTGGGAGGCATTCTTGCGCAGGAAGGGCTTGTAGAGATCCTCGGTAATGGCGCTGGAGCAGACCAGTAATTGACAACTTAGAGTGCTCATCACCGCCGCCAGAATAGCGGAGAGCAGCACACCGGCGATCCAGGGGTTGAACAGGATCTTGGAGAGCTCGATAAAGACCCGCTCCGGGTTGCCGGTCACCCCAGCCGCCACTTCCGGGAAGCGGGCGAAGTAGGCCAGCCCGAAGAAGCCTATGGCCACCGCGCCTGCGAGGCAGAACACCATCCAGGTCATGCTGATACGGCGGGCATTGGCCATGGAGTGGTGGGAATCCGCCGCCATGAAACGGGCCAGAATGTGGGGCTGACCAAAGTAGCCAAGACCCCAGGCCATCAACGAGACAATGGCGATCACATCCAGATTCTTGAACATGTCGAGGTTGGTGGCGCTCTTGGCGGCCACCTCGATCATGGCGCTATCCACCCCGCCGACGGCGATGATGACGAAGACCGGGGTCAGGATCAGGGCGAAGATCATCAGGGTCGCCTGCACCGTATCGGTCCAGCTCACCGCGAGGAAACCACCGAAGAAGGTGTAGGTGATGGTGGCGGCCGCACCAACCCAGAGGGCGGTGTTGTAATCCATGCCGAAGGTGCTCTCGAACAGGCGGGCACCGGCCACCACGCCGGAGGCGCAGTAGATGGTGAAGAAGAGCAGGATCACCAGCGCCGAGAGGATGCGCAGCACCTTGCTGTGATCTTCAAAGCGGTAGGTGAAGTAGTCCGGCAGGGTCAGGGCATTGCGGTTCTTCTCGGTATGTACCCGCAGGCGACCCGCTACCCAGCGCCAGTTGAGGTAGGCGCCGATGACCAGACCGATGGCGATCCAGCTCTCGGAGATGCCGCTGACGAAGACGGCGCCGGGCAGGCCCATCAGCAACCAGCCGCTCATGTCGGAGGCGCCGGCAGAGAGAGCTGTGACCCAGCTCCCCATCCGGCGGCCGCCCAGAATGTAGTCATCAAAGTTGCGGGTGGCGCGATAGGCGACGAAGCCGATCAACACCATTCCGAGGATATACACCAGGAAGGTGATTAACATGGGTGTGCTAGCTGTCATGCAAAACTCCGTTTTGTGTCATTTTCTGCCCGCTCTGGTGACGGGCTCATCCCTAAAAAACCGGCCTAGCTTAATCAGCCGTTCGCGCCAGCTCAACCACTTTTAACAAACGCAAAACACAATAAAAACCTTTGCGCATCAAATCATCTGCCGCATCAAGAGGATGGCGCCAGATTTCCTGCCGTGGCCGTGACGGCCATATCGTCGCAACGGCGGCTATTGAGCGTTATGTTTTCACATTTTGTTACTATCCATTTTTTACAAGCCGGCGCCCCGCTCCTACACTCCCCGCCCTGTCTCATCACTCCAGTCAGAGGTCGGCACCATGTCATCTCATCTGTCACACCTGCGTACCCTCGCCCGCCGCCTTCACCCGGTGGAGGAGTCGGGTCATCTCATCCGACGGGCCAAGTATGTGGGGCGTCTCTGGCTCAATCCCGGCGCCCGTGCCCTCTATCGCCAGCAGCAGGAGCAACCGCTGCTGGCGCAGGCGATCAGCCGCTTCCCCGATATTCTGGAAAAGCCGATCCACCCCTATCGCCACAAGGGGCTCCGCAAGCGCTTGCGAGCGGGGCTTATCAGCGGCCACTACCAGCAGCTGGCTCGCCAGCTGCCCAAGGCGCAACAGCTGGCGATCTACAGCGGGCGCGGCCTGCTGCTGGCACAGTGGCAGAGCGACAAGCTGACGGCACCGCTGACCCTGCAACTGGATTACCAAACCCACATGGGCAAAGAGGGGGAGATGAGCCTGACCCTCAAGCTGGGTGACGCGGCCCTCTATTACATGGCCCTCAATCTGCGCCCCGCGCCGAACCCGACCCTCGAGATCTGCTCGCTGCAGGGCGGCAAGGGGCAGAGCGAGGAGATCAAGCAGGTCACCAAGGCGTGCGGCGGGCTGCGCCCCATGTCCCTGCTGGTCTATATGGCCGCCGAGCTGGCCCGGGGGCTGGCATGCAAGCGCCTGCTCGGGATCCGCACCCAAAGCCACGTCTATCAGAGCAGCAAGCGCACTGCCGATCGGGTCAAGTTCGACCTCGACGGCTTGTGGCAGGAGCATCAGGGCTGTGTGCTGGATGAACTCTGGATGAGCCTGCCGCTGGAGGTGCCCCGCAAGACATTGGAGGAGATCCCCTCCCGCAAGCGGGCCAGCTACAAGGCGCGCTATCAGCTGCTCGATCAGCTCGGCAGCGAGCTGCAGGCAAATCTGCTGCGAAGCTGAGTCAACGCAGCAGAAACAAAAAGGGCGAACAGCTTGCTGTTCGCCCTTTGTCGTGACGGGGATTTGCCCTTAGCGGTTGATCGCCATCGGCATGCCGTTGCGCTGCTCCAGCGCCTGCTTCACCAGTTGGGAGTCACTGTCGGCGTGGGCAATGAAGCGGGTCACCGCCGGAGTCATCGGCAGCGGTGCCGGCAGCTTGGAGTTGAACTCCTCTTCGCTGCGCGACAGCGGCTGATGCACTTCCAGATAGCGGACACCGTTGGGCTCGAGGGAGGCCTTGATCGGCTGGTTGACGAACTGGACGCGGGTACCGACCGGTACCTGCTTGAACAGGTAGGCGATGTCGTCGTTGCGCAGACGCACGCAACCGTGGCTCACCCGCAGGCCGATGCCGAAGTTGGCATTGGTACCGTGGATGGCGTACATCTTGCCGATGTAGAGGGCAAACAGACCCATAGGGTTGTCCGGGCCGGCAGGCCATACCGCAGGCAGGCTCTCGCCACGGGCGGCGTATTCGGCATGCATCTTGGCGGTCGGGGTCCAGGTCGGGCCCGCTTTCTTGCGCTGCACGCTGGTCACCCAGTTTTCCGGGGTGTCGGTGCCGAGCTGGCCGATGCCGATGGGCAGCACTTCCACCACTTTTTTACCCTTGGGGTAGTAGTAGTAGAGGCGCATCTCGGCCACGTTCAGCACGATCCCTTCACGGGGTGCATCCGGCAGGATCAGTTGCTGGGGGATCACCAGCTTCTCGCCGGTCTGTACCAGCAGGGGATCCGCATCGGGGTTGGCTTCGGTCATGTTGGTCAGCCCCAGCTGGAATTTGGCCGCAATGGCCTCCAGCGGCTGGCCGTTCTCTTCGGCCGGAACCACGTATTCCAGATTTTCCCCTACCAGACGGCTGTTGGCCGCAGGCAGAGCATATTCAACAGCGAAAACCGGCGCAGCGGTCAGCAGCAGGCTGTAGCAGAGTGTTGCCACACTATTGCGAAGGAGCTTCATAACTTTCCCATGATGATGACTTGAAGTGACGTCTCTGGGCTGGCAGCTGATCAAGAGGGGATCAGGGGCGCGAAGAGAAGGCCGCCATTTTTCTCCTCTGCACGGCAAATTTCAACTGACAAGTGGCGACGGGTCGATGATTAATATGCGGTTTTTTCCGCGTCCCCGACCCGCCCGGTTTCCCTGTTTATCCCCGTTGCCAGGCACGCATATCGTAACCTGTGGGAGATTGATGCAACCGCAGATGAAATTGCTCAATGATGGCGAAGATATGGTCGAAAATATCGGCCTGGATCCCTTCGTAATCGGCCCATACCGTGGTCGCGGTAAAGCAGTAAATTTCCAGCGGCAGACCGTCTGACGTGGGCGCCAGCTGACGCACCATCAGGGTCATGTCCTTGCGAATGCCGGGGTGGGCGCGCAGGTAGGCATCAAGATAGGCGCGCAGGGTGCCGAGGTTAGTGAGGTGACGGCCGTTGATGGGGCAGCTCAGGGCATCGCTCAGCTGCTGGTTGTAAGCGCTCAACTCCTGCTCCTTGCGACTGAGATAGGGAGCCAACAATTGCGCCTGCTTGAGCTGCAACTGCTCCTCGGCCGTCAGAAAACGCACACTGGTCATGTCGATATTGACGCTGCGCTTGATGCGGCGGCCGCCCGACTCGGTCATCCCCTGCCAGTTCTTGAAAGAGTCGGAGATCAGGGCATAGGTGGGAATAGTGGTGATGGTCTTGTCCCAGTTCGACACCTTGACCGTGGTAAGCCCGATGTCGGTCACCTCACCATCGGCGCCATACTTGTCCATCTGCAGCCAGTCACCGACGCTCAGCATCCGGTTGGCGGAGAGCTGAATCCCCGCCACCAGCCCGAGGATGGGGTCCTTGAATACCAGCATCAGCACTGCGGTCATGGCACCCAGACCGCTGAACAGGAACAGCGGCGACTTGCCGAGCAGCAGGGCGATCATCAGGATGCCCACCAGAATGCTGCCTACCAACTTGGCCCCCTGGAAGATGCCGCGCAGGGGCAAATCCCGGCCAAGGCGGGTGTAACGGCTCACCGACAACAGGCAGTCGAGCAGGGCGAAGAAGGCCAGCAGCAGGAACAGCAAAATCCAGAGCTGGGCCACCATCTCGATAAGCTTGAGGCTATCCGATTGGCGGGGTAGCCAGATCTCCGCCTGACCGAGCAGCACGGCCCCCTGCAACACGAAAGCGAGCCGGTTGAAGAGGCGCTGTTGCAGCTGGGGCGGCAACCATACCTGCTTGGCCTTGCCGAGGATCCCCACCAGCCGGACCAGCAGCACCCGGTGCAGCGCCATATGCAGCAGCAACGAGGTGATGACGATAAAGCCCAGCGCGATCACCAGCGCCATCAGGCTGGTCACTTCCACCCCAAGGCCCGACAACCAGTTAAAAAACGCCTCTTTCATTGCTCTCTCCCGAACCGAGCAGCCCGCTGGCTGCAAAAACAGTGGTGGTCAGGGTACCGCTCCCCTCCCCCATGTCAAATCGGCGTACGCCAGAAATGACAACGCCCGGCACAGGCCGGGCGTTGTTTCAAAGCGAGGCTGACTTAGCAGACCAGGCTCAGGGCATCGCGAGCGATGACCAGCTCTTCGTTGGTCGGGATCACCATGGCGCAACGGCTGTCGGCGGTGGTGATACGACCTTCGCCACCCAGTACCGCGGCGTTGTTGGCCTCTTTGTCCACCTTGAAGCCGAACAGAGCCAGACGCGCCAGCACCATCTCGCGCACCATGGCGGCGTTCTCACCGATACCGCCGGTGAAAACCACGGCGTCCAGACGACCGTCCATCGCAGCGGCATAGGCACCGACATACTTGGCCACACGGTAGGTGAAGACATCCAGCGCGCGCTTGGCACCGGCGTCGGTGGCGTAGTTGGTGGTGACGTAGCGGCAATCGCTGCTCACTTCGGTCATCCCCAGCAGACCGGACTCACGGGTCAGGGTGTGGTTGATCTGCTCAACGCTGTAACCGAGCTGGTCGTGCATGAAGAAGACCACGGCCGGATCGATATCACCGGAGCGGGTACCCATCGCCAGACCTTCCAGCGGAGTCAGACCCATGGAGGTGTCAACGGATTCGCCGTTCTTGATGGCGCAGACAGAGGCACCGTTACCCAGGTGGCAGTTGATGATGTTCAGCTCATTCAACGGCTTGCCCAGCTCTTTTGCCGCTTCTTCCGCGATGTAGCGGTGAGAAGTACCGTGGGCACCGTAACGACGGATGCCGTGTTCGCGGTAGAGCTTGTGCGGCAGCGCATAGAGGTAGGCCTCTTGCGGCAGGGTCTGGTGGAAGGCGGTGTCGAACACGGCCACGTTCTTCTCGGACAGCTGCGGGAACACTTTCAGCGCGGCGCGAATACCGATGAGGTGCGCCGGGTTGTGCAGCGGAGCGAACGGAATGGCGGCTTCGATACCGGCGATCACGCCGTCATCGATACGCACGGAGCGGGAGAACTGCTCGCCACCGTGTACGATTCGGTGACCGATGGCCACCAGTTGCTCGGCAAGAGTCGGATCCTGCGGCAGGATGTGACCCACGATATGGTCGAGGGCCTCCTGGTGAGCGGCACCCGCTCCCAGCATGGCTTCGCCCTTCACCCCGTGGAGTTTCCATTTGATACGTGCATCATCCAGATTGAAGCATTCGGCCAGGCCGGACAGCATGTCCTCACCTGTTTCGGCGTCCATTACGGCAAATTTCAGGGAAGAGCTACCGCAGTTAAGGATCAATACCAACTTGCTCATTTTCTACATCTTCCTGTGCTTCGGCTTTATGCCGACAGTGTCGTGTCATCCAAAAGAGGATGGGATTCCCCTGCCGGGGGCTTATGGTCGCAGGAGGGTGCGTCCAATTTTTCAATTCTTGCTCTTGAAAGAGTGATCGCAACTTGTGGTGCGTATCACTGGTTTCAATGCTTGCGAGTCTCAACGCATCAGCTGCGCAGGGCTCGCCTCAATGGGAATGCTCAGGCGATAGCCAGCAGATCCCGATGTACCTTGACCACCAGCTTCTTCACCTTGGCGGGCTGGTTGAAGGTACAGAGCGGGCGGTGCAGCTCGCCCGGCCAGAAGATGGCGAAATCGCCCGGTTGCAGCGCCAGATAGCTGGTCTGCTCGTCATCGACAAACCAGAGGTCGGGATGGGGATGGTCGGCGCCGTCGCTCACATAGTCGTGGGGGCCCACACCTATCCACTCTTCACCGCACAGCAGCAGCTGGATATCGAGATACTGCTCATGAAATTCGCCACGGCGATCCCCGGCTGGCTCGGTCAGCTCCTCGCTCACCAGACAGAACAGGTTGAGGCCATCGATCTCGGTCTTGCCGAGCGGAGCGTCACCCCAGTGAGCCACGCTCTTCACCACCTCGGCCATGATGCGGGCCAGCGGGGCGGGCAGCGGCGTCCGCTGCAGGGTGTTCAGGCTACCGGTGATCATGGCGTCTGTTTCCTGTTAGGTATATCTGGGCGGCATCTTTGCCAGCCAATGAAAAAGGACCTGTGACAGGTCCTTCAATAATGCCGTCTGCAATCCGTGCAAACCGGTTTAGAGCTTTTGCTCATGTTCAGCTATATGGGCACTGTTACACACTCGTCAGCACCTTGCCAAGAGACATAATCCCATTTTCATAGTGATCGTACCAGCTGAAACCATATTATTCACCACCCTTTCCCCCTCGACTTTGACCAGACGCAAAAACGGGCGCATCAGCGCCCGTTTTTTTCGCAAAACCGTTTAACAACCGGTTTCATTCAAGCCTTTTTGGCGTTTTCCACCGGTTTGGCGTACATGGCACGCCAGATCGCCTTGTGCTCTTCCGGCACCTCTGACTGACGGGTCAGGAAGGCCGCCTGTTCGATGGTGTTGGCCTTGCCGGAGACATCGGCCGCCAGATAGTTGCTGGGAAACAGGTGGTAACTGCTCCAGATCGCCTTGTCGATCAGCGCGGCCAGTTCATCCGGATCGCTGAAGCCCTCGGTGATCGGCGCGCCGAAGGAGACATGTACCCGCCCCTTCATGCCGACGATACCGGCGACGATACTCTCGATATCCTCGAACTCGCCCTTCTCGTAGCTGCCGTTGACCGACTTCTCGTAGAGCTCGCGCGCCTTCGCCTTGTCGGTCGGATCCAGCTCGTAGCTGATGCTGACCGGCACGATATTGAGGCTGCGCATGTAGTCGACGAAGTCG
This sequence comes from Aeromonas sp. 600886, assembly GCF_049174935.1. Lineage (NCBI taxonomy): Bacteria > Pseudomonadati > Pseudomonadota > Gammaproteobacteria > Aeromonadales > Aeromonadaceae > Aeromonas > Aeromonas sp. 600886. The sequence goes on from NZ_JAAKUB010000010.1 coordinate 32,585, forward strand.
ATCTTCTGCTTCTTGCCGTCAACGTAGAACATCTTGAGGATGGCGGGATCTGTCTTGTCATCGCCATTCTTGGCGCGCCCTTCCTTCTGTGCGATCCAGATGGAGTGACCTTCGTGGACCGAGTTGCCAATATAGGCAGACAGCTCGCCGAGCGCCTTCATCATCTCCCGCGGCCCCTTGGCGGAGCGTTTGACGATAAAGCTCTTGTTGAGCTTCATCAGCTCGGTGGCACAGGGTTTGCGCAGCAGGTTGTCACCGATGGCGATGCGCACGGTATCGAAACCGTGGGTGTGCAGCCCCCAGTTGACGAACGCCGGATCCATAGCGATGTCTCTGTGGTTGGAGACAAACAGATAGCCCTGCTCTTTCTTAAGATGCTCGATCCCGGAGAAGGTCACCCCCTTGGTGGAGGTGGCGATCATGCGGGACATGTACCGGGTGACCCCCATCTGGACCTGATGCACTGTGGTCACTTTTGACCATTTGCGGCGCAGGAACAGGCGGATCATCGGGCGGATGGCCCAACCCAGCCAGCTCATCAGGGAACCGAAACGATACTTGGCGATGGCGCCGATAAATTCATCATCCTGGATCAGCCGTTCGATGGCTGCCGGCACTTCTTCATCGCGGTAGGGGCGAATATCCGCGAATCTATCTACTTCAGTCACAATGTCAGCCTTGCATGCTAGGAAACCGCAGCCAACCCGCGTTGGCCGGGGAAAATTCAGGGCGCAATTTTACACGCTTTTATGGCAAGGGGTATGAGACAAGCATGAATAGTGAGATCTGACCAGTTTATTAATCAGCTGCCAGTGCCAGCGCGACCGCCGCTTCGGCATGGATGGCAGTGGTGTCGTAGAGCGGCACCGCCGCCCGGGCATCCCCCACCAGCAGGGCAATCTCGGTACAACCGAGGATCACCGCCTCGGCACCCGCGGCCGCCAGCCCCTCGATAATCGCCAGATACTCGGCCCGCGATGATTCACGGCTCTCCCCCAGACAGAGCTCGTCATAGATGATCCTGTGTACCCGCTCCCGCCCGGCCTCATCGGGTACCAGCACCGCCAACCCGAAGCGCTCCTGCAAGCGCCCCTTGTAAAAATCCTGCTCCATGGTGAAGCGAGTGCCGAGCAGGCCGACCCGGGTTATCCCGTCCGCCTGCAATTTGGCCGCGGTAGCATCGGCGATATGGAGCAGCGGGATATCGATGGCCGCCTCAATCTCGGGGGCGACCTTGTGCATGGTGTTGGTGCCGATCAGCAAGAAATCGGCGCCGCCATCCTGCAACTTGCGCGCCTCCGCCGCCAGCTGACGGGCGGTAGCGGGCCAGTCACCGGCATGCTGCAACCGCTCGATACCGGCAAAGTCGACGCTATTGAGCAGCACCCGCGCCGAGTGCAAACCACCGAGCTGTGCCCGCACCCCGCGATTGAGCGCCTGATAATAACTGACGGTGGACTCCCAGCTCATGCCACCCAGCAGACCGATACATTTCATATGAACTCCTTTCATCCCAAGGGAGGGCAGAACCACGCAACCTTGCAGGCAAGGTCACGCGGGCGAGATAAAAAAGGCCCCGCAGGGCCAACAAGACAGCCGGTAAAGGCCCGGGTCAACCCCGGGCTAAATCCAGATCATCCCGACACAGGCGGCCGTCGCCAGCCCCATGCCCAGATTGAAACGCCGCCAACCCTGGGCGGTGCGAATGATTTGCCGCACCTGGGCACCAAAAAGCACCCAGAACGCCCCTGTGTAGAGGCCGGTAATAAAGAAGATCACCAACACCCAGAGCGCGGAGGGCCAGTAAGCCTCCCCCGCCAGAGTGAAACCGCTGATGGCGGAGAGCGCCATCATCCACGCCTTGGGGTTGAGCAGTTGCAGCATGGCCCCCTGATGGGCGGGAATGAGCGGCCGGTTGCCCTCGGCCGGGCCGCTGGCGGTCGCCACCTTCCACGCCAGCCAGAGCAGATACGCCGAACCGATAAGCTTGAGGCCGTCGTGCAGCAGCGGCACCTTCTCGAACACCACGCCAAGCCCCAGCGCGGTAGCGAGGATCATCAGATTGATCCCCCCGACCACCCCAACCAGCAGGGGAATCGTGCGGCGAAAACCCTGCGCCGCCCCGGCGCTGGTGAGCAACATATTGTTGGGCCCCGGCGTGCCGCAGGTAACCAGGGCAAACCCCGCCAGGGGCAGTAACCAGTTCAGATCCATCTCAACCTCTTGTCGATACAACGCCCCCGTTATGGGGAAAGCCTTCTAATATGCAGAGCCAACCCCTTGGCGACAAGTCAGAAATGCCTCTTTCTCGGCCACCTCCCCCATCAGCGCAGCACGGCTCAATACCAGAGCATCACCACGCAGAGCGCCGTCAGCAGACCGAGAGAACCGTTGAGTCGCCGCCAGCCCCGATCCGAGCTGATCCAGTTGCTCAGCTGATGGCCGAACAGTACCCAGACAAAGCAGACCGGCAGGGCCACCAGCACAAACATGACCATCACCGCCAGCTGACTCGACCAGTAACTGGCGCCGGGCAGGCTGAACAGACTGATGGCGGAGATCCCCATCATCCACGCCTTGGGGTTTAGGAACTGAAAGCCCAGCCCCTCCAGCATGGTCAGCGGACGGGCCCTACGGGCCGGATCCCCCGGCGCCCCGGCCACCGCGATACGCCACGCCAACCACAGCAGATAGAGGCTGCCGAAGATCTGCAAACCGAGCCGTAGCAGGGGCCAGCGCTCGAACAGCGGATAAAGCCCCAGCGCCAGCACCAGTTGCAACACCGGCTGCCCCAGCCCCACCCCGAGCAGATGTGGCAGAGTGCGACGCACCCCGAAGTTGGCGCCGGAGGCCGTCAGCATCAGGTTGTTGGGCCCCGGCGTACCGCAGGTGAGTACGGCAAAACCGAACAGGGTGACATACCACTCCATCGTCATATTGTGACTCCTTGCCTGCCACATTGTATCGATACAATATGTGCTATTTGGTTGTTATCAGGTTGAAATTCACGCTATATTGACAATGAATTTGGATCAATGGATTTATTGTCACCATGACAATCTGGACGCCCGACCTTGCGGCCTTCGATGGCCCCCTCTACCTCAAGCTGGTCAAAGCGATCGAACAGGGGATCGTGAATGGCGAGCTGCCACCGCAGACCCGATTGCCTACCCACAGATCCCTGGCGGATCGTCTGGGTGTCACCGTCGGCACCGTCACCCGCGCCTACAGCGAGGCGGAGCGACGCGGCCTGCTGGCCGCCCGGGTGGGCCACGGCACCTGGGTCAAGGGAGCGAACACGGATCCCGCCAATGAGTGGGTGATCCGCCAGGAGGAGGGGCACCGCATCGAGCTGTGGCAGAACCTGCCGGTACAGCTGGATCGGGCGGCCATCATTCGCCCCATGCTGGGGGAAGTGGCAGACGGGGATCTCAACGCCCTGCTCGGCTACGACAAGGAGGCGGGACGACCGGATCAGCGCCAGCAGTTCGTCAACTGGCTGGCGGAGCAAGGGGTGGCCTGTAGTGAGGATCGCCTGCTGTTCAGCCACGGCGCCCAGCACGGCATCATGCTGGCGCTGCTGGCGACCGGCTGCGTGGGGGAAACCATCCTGTGCGAGGGGCTGAGCTACCCCGGTATGCTGGGCAATGCCCGCCAGCTGAAAAATCAGGTGGTGGGGCTCGCGATGGATGAGGAGGGGCTGCTGCCCGAGGCGCTGGACACCGCCTGCCGCACCCGCCGGGCCAAGCTGCTCTACCTCACCCCGACCCTGCAAAACCCCACCACCGCCATTATGAGTCTGGCGCGACGGGAGGCAATCGTCGCCATCGCCCGTAACCACGATCTGCTGATCATCGAAGATGACGTCAACGGCCTGTTGCCCCAGCAACCGGTGATCCCTCTGGTCAATCTGGCGCCGGAGCGGGTCATCTATCTGGGCAGTCTGGCCAAGATCGCCTGCGGCGGCCTGCGGGTGGGCTTCGTGCTGACGCCCCCTGCCCTGCGCAGCGCCTTCGCCCAGACCATGCGGCTGTCGAGCTGGATGGTGAGCCCGCTGCTGATCGAGCTCGCCTGCAAAATGGTCAGTCAGCGCCAGATCATGCCGCTGGTCGAGCAGCAGCGGGAGATCCTCAAACGCCGTGGCGAACTGCTGCGCCACCTGCTGCCTGCCGCCCGCTGGCAGCCTGGCAGCATGCACGCCTGGCTACCGCTGCCTGAGCCTTGGCGCAGCCAGCAGTTTGCCGCTGCCGCCGACGCCCTTGACGTTGGCGTGGCGAGCGGGGAACACTTCGCCGCCGGTCAGTTTGCCGCTCCGCAGGGGGTGCGCCTGAGCCTGAGCCAACCCGCCACCGACGCCCGGGTCGGCGAGGGGCTGGCCCGTCTGGCCCAACTGCTGCAGGGGACGCCCCCCAGCAATCCCCTGCTATAGTCAGGGCCAACCGACCTGACCTTCACGCTTCATCGTCATAGCCAAGGAGATGCCGTGCCCCCCATCAGAGCCGCCCTGCTGCTTGCCACCCTGTTGCTGGGTGGCTGTGCCTCGTCAACGACCCACCAGCAGCTGGGGGCCGCGCTCAATGGACTGGAAGGGGAGTTGCAACGGCTGGAAGAGGAGCTGGCGGCGATGAACGGCCTGCACTATCAAAAGGCGATCGATGCGCCGCTCAGTTTGCGCCGCGCACTCGGGGCGCCGCAGCCCACCCCAGAGGGGCTGGTGCCGGTGGCCAGCAAGCTGGAAGATGGGCCACTCCTGCGCTATCAATACCGACTGCCAGCGGGGATGGCGAGCCTGCCTCAGGACAACCTCTGCCAGCGCTACGAGTTCGAGCTGCGCCATCTGGGCCGCCTCGGCAAGCTCGAAGTCAGCTGGCAAGGGAAACTAGGGAGTGGTTCACACCTGATCCGTCAAACAGAGTGCGTCTTTCTCACCGGGGTACATGGCTCCCGGTAACCACCTATAGTGCCCTCTCCCTTCCCGCGCTGACTACTGTCACTTTTCCTCCCTCCGCAGAGTTGTCGCCATGTTCCTCTTGGGTCTAATCTGATCTACTCGTGGAGTATTGAAAGGACGCGTGCATGACGATACTGCTGCTCGAAGAGGATCCCCTGCTCCGTAGCGCCATCACCAGAGAACTGACCGAACAGGGTATTCCTGCTGAACGGATCCACCACCACAGCCATCCGGGTCAGGAACGCAGCGGTCTGCTCACCCTGCTGCAACAACAGCCATTCGATGCCATTGTCTGCCAGCAAAATAGAAAACTGGGCCATGACGGCGCCCGCCTGCTGCATGAGGCACACTACCTCGGCCTGCTGCAACCCGCCTGCGTCCTGTTGTTGCTGGATGCGGACCAGAACGAGCAGGATTTTCTCCCCTCGGACCTCTACTTCTCCCTCCATCTGCCACTCCCCTTCATGGCAGGAGAGCTCACGACTGTGCTCAAGCAGTTGGCACAACTGAGCAAAATGACCCACACCCTCGCCCCTCCGGCCCTGCTGCGGGAGTGGAAACTGGCGACCGCACTCTGTGAAGACCTGCTCTATCAACGGGACAACCGCCCCCTTGCCCCCTGGCTGGATCGGTTCAAGGGCTACCTGCTGCTGCAATCCAGCGAACAGCTCACTGCCGCTCAGCATTATGCCCTCTGCGCCAACGAGTATCGGGCAAGCTGGCCAAGGGTCGGACTGTTTTACGCCATGTTGGGATTGGGCAAACTGCAGAGTGCCGAAACTGACTTGCAGCGTCATCAGGCCATATTGCCGACCGCCACCCGACTGGAGCTGCAACTCGCCAGCCAGCTGCACCAACATCAGTGGCAGGCAGCCTGGGAGACCATGGTGCAGCTGCAGCAAGTCCGCCCTCATCAACCACGCTGGCATCAGCTGGCCATGATTCTGGGACTGTTACAGCAAGACGAGAGGAAGGTACTGGAACAAGCCAGCACCCTGAATCTTCACTATTTCAGTGAGCTGCGCGTCCGGTTGGCCATCGACCACTTCATGATCAATGCCATGCTGGCGGTACTGTGGCATGCACCGTCCAGCAACCGGATCCGCTCCCTGAAACAGGAGTGGACCCACCTGCAGCGAACAGTGAACCTGCCTCCCCAGGAGTACGAGCTGCTGCAAGCACTGATGCAGGGACTGGATTACTGCTTCGACGAGGCGTTGATCCTGATCGCCCACCATCAACCCAACCAGGCGAGCGAGAACCATCTCACCCTGTTGTTGGGCTTTGCCGTCTGTCAGTTTTGTGGCCTGCCCCATCATGCCCAGCGTTATCTCGCCCAACTGGCACACTACCGTGACCGTGTCGCGCCCCACCCACTGACCCGTAAACTGTTTCACCATCTGCTAACGGAACTGGGCCAACGGTTGACGACGCGGGAGCAGCGCCTGACCAGCTTGCGCCAGACCCGCCATCAGGGGATACAAAAAGGTGATTATCAACTGGCTCTGCAGGCCGGCTTGCAGTTGCTGGAGGAGTTCCCTGCCCTGCCCGGCGATGCCTGGCAATTGCTGGAACTGCTGCAACACAGCTGGCCGACGGGCATGGCTGCCCCTAAGGTAGCGCTGCTGGTCGATACCCTGGAGCGGCGCCTCAAGCACAGCCCTGCGTTTCTGGATCAACATGCCCAGCAGTACCAGCGTACTCTGCAGGAGATCCGCACCCACTTGCAGCCGCACCTCTCCGGCAGTGGCCCATCCAGCCTGGCCAAGGGGCCCCCGGAGTCATGATGAAGCAGCAGGGGGTGCACTTACCTGCGCCACCAGCCACCACATAGAGAGAGGGGAGCCTTGGCTCCCCTCTATTCATTTCGTGTACCCTTATGGCCCTCAAGGACGGGCACAAGCAGCTACGGTGACAGATGACTGTTATGTACCCGGGCTCAGCCCAGCGCATCACTCTCCAGCGCCGCCTTGAGAAAATCCTTCCAGCTGATGATGCCGACCAGGGCGCCATTCTCCAGCACCGGCAGGCAGGATACCCCCTTCTCCAGCATCAGCTTGACGCCGTCGCGCACGGTGAGATGGGGAGCGATGGTGACGAGCTGACGACTCATGATCTGGTGGGCCCGCTTGTTGAGGGTTTCGGTATCGCGGCTCATCTCAGCTTCGGAGTCGAGATAGGGGCTGATGGCGCGGAACAGATCCCGATCCGAGATGACCCCTACCAGCTCCTCCTCTTCCAGCACCAGCAGATGGCGAAAGTGTGCCTGCTCGAAGATATCCCTGATGACTCGGAGTCGATCATCCATTGAAACGGTGGCGACCCGGGTCGTCATAATATCCCTGATATGCATGCTAACCTCCCGTAACCAAACTGGTTTCTCTGTTATGGCATGTTTTTGCAGCGCCAGCCAGTGGCCAGCCCTTCGCTACAGTGCAAATCAGCGTCATTTCACGTAAGATCCGCGCCAGTTTTTCTCCTCCATTTTGAGCAAGCAGATCCCACCCATGATAGTTGCCAGTCAAATCGAACTGATCCGCGGCGGCCGCAAGCTGCTGGACAACGCCTCCGCCACCATTCACCCCGGCCACAAAGTGGGTCTGGTGGGCAAAAACGGCTGTGGCAAGTCCACCTTTTTTGCACTGGTACGGGGCGAGCTGGCCATCGACAGCGGCACCTTCAGCCTGCCCGCTGGCTGGCAGATCGCAGGCGTGGCGCAGGAGACCCCGGCGCTCGACTGCTCCGCGCTCGAGTATGTGATCGACGGCGACAAGGAGTTCCGCTCGCTGGAAGCACAGCTGGTACAGGCCGAGCAGGATGACAATGGTCTGCTGGTGGCCGAGCTGCACGGCAAACTCGACACCATCGGCGCCTACAGCATTCGCGCCCGCGCCGCCGAGCTGCTGCACGGCCTCGGTTTCAGCGACGAACAGCTCAGCTCGCCGGTGCGCAGCTTCTCCGGTGGCTGGCGCATGCGTCTGAACCTCGCTCAGGCGCTGCTCTGCCGCTCCGATCTGCTGCTGCTCGATGAACCGACCAACCACCTGGATCTCGATGCGGTGATCTGGCTGGAGAAGTGGCTCAAGGGCTATCAGGGCACGCTGGTGCTGATCTCTCACGACCGCGATTTCCTCGATTCGGTCATCAGCCGCATCATCCATATCGAGAACGGCAAGCTCAACGAATACACCGGCGGCTACTCCGACTTCGAACTGCAGCGCGCCGAACAGCTGGCCCAGCAGCAGTCGATGTACGAGAAGCAGCAGCGGGAAATGTCCCACATGCAGGCGTATGTGGACCGCTTCCGCTACAAGGCCTCCAAGGCCCGTCAGGCCCAGAGCCGCCTGAAAGCGATGGAGCGGATGGAGAAGATCCTGCCCGCCCACGCCGACTCCGAATTCAGCTTCGAGTTTCGCGAGCCGTCGGCCCTGCCGACCCCGCTCATCGCCATGGAGAACCTCTCTGCCGGTTACGGTGACAAGGTGATCCTGGAGAAGATCAAACTCAATCTGGTACCGGGTTCGCGCATCGGTCTGCTCGGTCGCAACGGCGCCGGTAAATCGACCTTTATCAAGATGCTGTCGGGCTCCAACCCGCCGCTGTCGGGCAAGCTCGAAGTGAGCGCCGGGGTGAGCATCGGCTACTTCGCCCAGCATCAGCTGGAGACCCTGCGTCTCGATGATTCCCCGCTCGATCATCTGGCCCGCCTCGCGCCGGACAAGACCGAGCAGGAGCTGCGCAACTATCTGGGCAGCTTCGGCTTCCACGGTGACAAGGCGCTCGACAAGGTGGCCCCCTTCTCCGGCGGCGAAAAAGCGCGGCTGGTGCTGGCGCTGATCACCTGGCAAAAGCCGAACCTCTTGCTACTGGATGAACCGACCAACCACCTGGATCTGGAGATGCGCCACGCCCTGACCATGGCGCTGCAAGGCTTCGAAGGGGCCATGGTAGTGGTCTCCCACGACCGTCACCTGCTGCGCACCACCACAGATGACTTCTATCTGGTGCACGGTGGCCGGGTCGAACCGTTCGACGGCGATCTGGACGACTACCACAAGTGGCTCGGCGAGCAGGAGAAAGAGGCCAACGCCAAACCGGCCGATGGCCCCGTCTCTGCCAACTCGGCGGTGGCGCGCAAGGATCAGAAGCGGCGCGAGGCGGAATTCCGCCAGCAAACCCGTCCGCTGCGCCAGAAGCTCGAAAAGCTCGAAGTGAGCATGGAGAAGCTGCAGGGCAAGCTGGCCGACATCGAGAGCCAACTGGCCGACCCCGCCATCTACGAAGAGAGCGCTAAAACCAAGCTCTCCGAACTGCTCAAATCCCAGGGTCCCCTCAAGGAGCAGCTGGAAGAGGTGGAGCTGGAGTGGATGAGCCTCAGTGAGGAGCTGGAAACCATGGAGCAGGCCTTCTTTGCGTGACGAACAGCTGATGGCCAGCGAGCGGGTCGCGGTCCACGAATTGCCGACGCCAATCGGCTTCTGGCACTGGAGCGGCAAGGTCTATGGTGAGCGCAGCCAGGATTGGCTCACCGTGCAGGAGCAGGGGGGCAACGTCAATCTGGCGCTGCTGCTGCACCGGCTCGATCAACTCGGCATCGTAGTCGATCTCACCGACCTGCAACCGGCGCTGGTGCAGACCGAGGCGGTGCTGACCCCGTGGCGCGCCCTGCGCCAGAGCGCCAAGGCGCGACTCGACGAGCAGCAGTATCAGTCGATGCTGGCCCACGAGCTGGAGCTGGAGCGGCTGCAACAAGGCGTCCTGTTGCAGACCCTGCGCAGCCTCTCCCTGTTTCGCGGCAACAGCCGCAATTTGTTGAACTATCTATCGTTACTGGGGGCCCAGCAGGGCCCCCTCAGAGATCTAATATGCTGAGCTATCGCCACGCCTTTCACGCCGGCAACCATGCCGACGTGCTGAAACACGCCGTTCAGGCTCTGATCATCGAGTCCCTCAAGAAGAAGGAGAAACCCTTCATCGTGCTGGACACCCATGCCGGTGGCGGTCTCTACGACCTGCGCGGCGACTGGTCCCAGAAAAAGGCCGAGTATGCCGACGGCATCGGCCGCCTGTGGGACGAGCGGGCCCAGTGGTCTGCCATGGCCCCCTATCTCGGCGTCATCGAAGAGATGAACAGCGATGGCCAGCTGCACTACTACCCCGGCTCGCCGGAGCTCTCCCGTCGCCTCACCCGCGAGCAGGACAAGCTGGCACTGATGGAGCTGCACAACAACGAGGTCGAAGACCTGCGCGCCAACATGGGCTATGACCCCCGCGTCGCCGTCCACCACCGTGACGGCTTCGAGGGGCTGATCGCTCTGCTGCCGCCGACCCCGCGCCGCGGGCTGGTGCTGATCGACCCGCCCTATGAGCTCAAAGAAGATTACTTCGCCGTGGTCGACACCCTGAAAAAGGCGCAGAAACGCTGGGCGACCGGCATCTACGCCCTCTGGTATCCGATCCTCGGGCAGGAGGCGGACAAATCCCGCGACATGCTGCGCGCCATCAAGCGGGAAAACTTCGGCAACGTGCTGGTGGCCGAGCTGGAAGTGGCCGGTCAGACTGCCGACTGGGGCATGAACGGTTCAGGCATGCTGATCATCAGCCCACCCTGGATGCTGGACGAGCAGATTGAAGCCTTCCTGAAACCGCTCTGTGCCAAGCTGGCGCAGGGCGCCGGTGCCCAGTACAAGGTGGAGTGGCTCAACAAGGCCGCAGAGTAGGCCCGCTCTGGCGCACGGTCAAGGCGCCAGCCAAGCCGTTCACAGTGACGGCATGGCCAGCAAAGAGAAGCCCCGTTCAGGGGCTTCTTGTTTTTTACCCGCTACCGCTTTACCCACCAACCCTTTCCCCACTAACTGTTTTCCTTACTAATGGCAACTACGCGCCCCATCTGCACAGCAGATCAGTTGTTATTGACTAATTAATCGATCCAGATCAGAAATCGGCCATCTGGTCCTTTCCCTCCGCCTACCCGCCGCTAATATACCCGATTGGCAACAAAGCCTCGTAGGAGTCACCCCATGAGCCATGCCAACCCCATCCCGTTGGTTAAACGCAGCAGACTGGAGGCTGAAATTCAGGGGCGGTAGCCATGCCGGATGGAATGGATAAGCGAGAGTTGCCTACGACCCACTCAACATGGTGACGACCCCATTTTTATTTCTTACCTGCTCATGCAGGCATGCTTTGGCGGCGCTTGCCAAGAGTGCGCTGAGCACTGATTTTTCACACAGTAGTAACGGTGGCGCAAGAAAAGGGGGGCAAGCGAATACGCCCAGCATACGAAGAAAGCTGATGACGTTATGATTTAATGATTATTTTTACTTGGCGGCAGTAAGAATGTTACGGAGTTATATGGAATTCTCTGCTAACGGATTAATGCCGCCTTCCATCTAATCACTGTTATGTGCCAGAGTGTAGTGGTCAAAATAGATAATATAGAGAGTGGTCAAAATGTTTATCGAGAGTGTTGCATCTAGGATTGTAGCGACTTCAATTTTTGAGTTTGCACGCAGTGTATTTGTTTCCAAGTCTGATGACCCAATAGCAGATGATTTGTATAAATGCTTTGATAAAGCTGCAGAAAAATACTGCAAAAGTATCGAAAGAAATGTTGAAGGTGGCTTCGAAAACCTGTTTATTTGGCATGTAGAAAATTGGCAAAAAATATACGATTTGTTGAGTTTCAAGGTTTATGATTTGCAGCCATCAGACTTTATTAAAACTAGTATATGTGGAAATTATCATGCTACTGATGATATGGTGCGGGCATTTATTGAGCATGTGAAAGTTGAAATTTCAAAAAATGGACGTGTTGCTAGAGAAATAAATGCCATTAAGGTATCAATGGATAGCAATCATAAAATCAACGAAGTGCTTATTAAATTAAGTGTTTTACAAGATAGTTTGGAGTCAAAGAAAGAAACAAGGCGTCTTCCGAATGTCAAACACTCTCTAAAAATAAACAAAGAAGACTTGGAAGTTAAGATTTCGTCTATTCTGTCATCTCAAGAGAGCCTAAGTTGGATAGAAAATAGCTTTTACAAGCAATCTAAAAAGCTGCTCTTAGAGCTCGCTGTAAACGCATTTTACCATGGGAATGCTAGCGAGTGTGCAGTGAAAATAGATGGAAAGAAATTTATTTTAGAAGATGATGGTGAACAGTTTAATACAAAAAGTGAGTTTCTTAATCGTGTAGATTTTGGTGGTGGTGCTGCGTATTTTAAGAGTTTTTTGGATGAATATGCCTCTTATGTCACTGTAAATTATGAGTATGAAGGTGGGAAAAACAAACTTTCTTTAATATTCAATAATTATGATCAAATACTGAGAGATCATTGTTTAATTTCTGTTGACAATAGTACCCCTCCTCCACCTAAGGGTGTTGTGTTCTTGGAAGAATGTAATCGTTATTTCGTTGATGCAGGTAATTATCAACTGACAAGCAAAGCGTTCAGAGTTATTGACTATGTATTACCCCAATTACCAGAAGGAAAGCAGCTAGTTGTCTTTACTTCAGACCCAATCGAACGAAAAGTATTAAAACAACGCTTCATTTCTGACCGCAGAGTAATAGTTGAGGGCTAAGGCACATAACAAAGCATTTAAGAGTGATTCGCAACGCTTGGCAGTTTCGCTTCGCTCAAGTATAGCCAAGCGCCGCTCACACCTTAATGCGGCGTTAGACATCAAGGAGAACACCTTGGAATTTCCCGGTGAAAAACTCGTCATCAAGCTTTGGGAAACCCTTGCAGAGAAGGGCATTGGGTCCCTACTCACACCTTGGCAAACCATCAGAGAAGGTCGTGCTCGGAATGAGGTGCGACATCAAGAACTTCTTATGCTCGCACAGGCGGAGAAAGATGCTGCCGATGTACGAGCGGGTCGCAAGCAGTTGCGGAGCGACGGCACTCTCATGCTTACCTCCGTCGACCAGTCAAGCACGGACATAACAATCGAAAGCCGCATTGAGCCGACACTCGGGCTTCCAAACGCACTCAACGCCGCAGTCACTTGCAGCGCCGTCAATGCTGCTCGCATTGAACTTAACTCGGCCAAAGCTGTTATCTACGCCGAAGAGCAACTGGCGAACGATCCACAAACTCCACCAGATCGGGAAATTGATGAGGATTGGCTGTTCGCTTGGCGGGACTATGCCGGGAAAGTTTCGGCTGAAGATTTGCAGCGGCTATGGGGAAGTGTTTTGGCCGGTGAGATCAAATCTCCAGGCAGATATTCCATCCGAACACTTGAGTTCCTGAAAACACTATCTAAGCCAGAGGCCGATGTCATCAGCAAGATCGCCCGGTATGCAATCGACGGAAGAATAGCGAGAGGGCAGAAACAGTACCTCGACGAACGAGGTTTGACTTTCGGGCTATTGCTTCGACTGCAAGAGATGGGCGTTGTGTCTGGTGTTGAGGCTGTGGGCCTAAACACCTCGTACAAAACGGTTGTCGAAGGAAAATTCATCAAAGCGTTGTTATCCAACGGCAAAGCATTGATCGTGGAGCATGACGACCCGACCAAGGTTCTAAAGCTAGAGGTCTACCTACTCACCGAGGTGGGGTCACAGATTCTTGGCCTAGGTTCCTTCGAGCCTGACCTAGACTATTTGCGCCTAGTTGGAAAGCAAATCGTCAGCCAAGGATTTACTGTTCAACTCTGCGATTGGCTTCAGGTCTCAGAATACGAGGGCCGCTACTTCAATGAGGAGCGCATTGATGCCTAACATTGCGGTCAGTAATGGCAAATCTGGGACACCCACCTTTTTGAGCAAGGCGTAGCAGAGCCCGAACCCAAAAGATGGGTGTCCAAGGTCTTCTGCTCACCGAGTTCAAAAGAAAAAGCCCCGTCACGGGGCTTTTTCTATTGGTGCGGCCGGTGTGTGCGGCAGCCTGAACCTGCGCGCCCTATGAACGGGTGGGCAGATCCTGTTTCAGCGCAACCAGCAACAGGGCCAGCAGGCCAAAGGGCGGAAACAGACAGAGCAGGGAGCAGATAAGGGTGATCAGCGCCGGATGCTCGCTCTTGCGGCGCGCCAGTCGCCAGGCGATGAGACCGACGATGACCATCAGCAACGCAATGAACTGGCCAAGCAGAGTGGCATTGATATTCATGAAAGATCCTTTTTCATGGGCAAGTGTGAAGAACCTGTACTTTATCGCCTTGGTTGCGATTGGCAACCGCTGAAGCGCACCGGCCACTCGCCCGTTGATAGGTTCTCTCTATTTCGGCAATAGATGAGAATAGTTTTCATTTAATCTCATTTCGGCGGATACTCTCATCATCAACAGAGGGAGCCGCCATCATGAAAAAGACCATCAGCTTTGCCATCCTGCACTTCGGTGTCGCCTTTACCGTGGCCTACCTGCTGACCGGTGAGCTGCTGACCGCCAGCCTGATCGCCCTGATCGAGCCCGCAGTCAACACAGTCGCCTTCTACTTTCATGACCTTGGCTGGCACAAGCTCAAGCCAAATCACAGCCTGCAGGCCAAGACCAGCAGCTTCGCGGTGGTCCACTTCTCGGTGGCCTTCGGGGTGGCCTTCCTGCTGAGCGGCGAGCTGCTCACCGGCGGCGTGATGGCGATGATCGAACCGGCCATCAACACCGTGGTGTTCTTCTTCCACGAGCGGCTGTGGCGCGCCCGCAGTCAGCAACTGGCGCTGGCCTGATCGACCGGGCAACCCGCCTCCCCCTTTATCGCGGCCACAAAAAACCCGACATTCCGGCCAGGAGTGTCGGGTTTTTCCGTTTGGCAGCCATTCAGCAGTACAAGTGGGCTCGGCTCCCCTGCTGCATTGCCCTGTAGAGTGTGCTGTAGTAGGCAGATATGCCCTCCTCATTGCTGGAATCTATCGATGAACAAGACCTTGCTTGCCACCCTGCTGTTTGCTCCTCTGCTGGCCAGTGCCGCAACCCCCTCCTTTGACTGCACCAAAGCCTCCGGGTCGGTCGAAACTCTGATCTGCAAGGATGCCGGACTGGCCGCCCTTGATAACGAACTGGCGGCCCTCTACCCCAAGGCGATTGCAGCGCTCTCTCCCGAACAGCTCAAGACTGAGCGCGCTATGCAGCGCGGCTGGATCAAGGGGCGTAACGACTGCTGGAAGGGGCAGGATCTGCGCCAGTGTGTGGAGGATAACTACCTGCTGCGGATCACCGAACTGCAGATCAGCGGCGGCCAGCTGATGGTGCCGGCACCGGTCAACTACAAGTGCGGCAAGAACGTCATGCTCTCTACCTACTTCTATAACGATGCCAAGCTGCCCGCCGCGGTGATCAACCTGAGCGAGGGCGGCAAGCAGCAACAAGTGCTCGCCTATGAAGCCCCCAGCGCCAGCGGCGCCCGTTATGAAGGGCAAAACCTCACCTTCTTCACCAAGGGGGACAAAGCCACGCTGGAGCGTTACGGCCAGCCAACCCTCAACTGTATGGAAAATCCAACCAAGGGCTGAGGCTGACAGGGGCGGCTCGTCATGCCGCCCCACCTTGACTAGATAGCGATATTCAGCGGTTTTCCTTCCCGCACAATTCGCAACTTGAGCGACCCCGGCTTGCTGGTGCTGAGCAACTCACGCACCTTGTCGATCTCGAGGGGACGATAAGCCACCCCGTTGATCTGTTCCAGAACGTCGCCGTTGGCCAGACCATAGGGGGCAAGATCCCGTTCGTCGCTGTAGTAGACCTGCAGATGCTCGCCATCAAAACGCACCCCGATATTGCGCAGGATTGGCGGCACTTTGCGCGCCAGGCTGTCAGCGTCGTAGCAGAGCATCATCCGCCCGGGCATGATCGCAAAGCGATTGAAGCGGTTAACAAAATCCAGCCCCAGACCATACTGCTCATTGCTGTTTTCCGACACGCGCAGTTCACCGAGCTGGCGCTCATCAAAGTGCAGGCCGGTGAGGATATGTTCACGCCCCTCCACCATACCGCTGGCGTCCACCCCTTTGCGTGGCATCGCATCTTCGCCAGAGATCGCCTTCTGACTGGCCATAAAGTCGATAAAGGCATGGTCGGCATAGCTCTGATCGGCCCCGGTATCCAGATACATGCGCACACTGCTCTCGCCGTGGGTCAGATACACTGCCGGGGAGCGGTTGTAGCTGTCTTCATAGCCGATGCAACGCTCGAACGTGGCTGCCGACGGTGCGGTCAGCAAAGCCGTGAGCTGATGCCTGTCGCGATCAAACACCCAGTTGAAACGGCGGATGGTGTCGATCCCGAGGATGCCATCGATACGGCTGCCGAGAGACTGGGAGAAAAGATCGAAATCAATAGTTGCCCACAGATCGCTGTCATCAATGGTGACCGACCCCAGCGAGAAGGGCTGCGGCTCAACAAAGCCAAGCTGCTCGCTGCCCAGTTGGCTCGAAACGCTGCTTACACTGGCAAAATCAGCCTGATAGGCCCTGGGCAATTCGCTTAAGGTCAGCGCCTTGAAGCGGCTGGCCAGACGACGATCGATAAAGGTGATACTGGCCCCGGTATCCAGCAAAAACTGGTACTGCTCACCGGCGATGGTGACGGGGATCAGGGGGGCACTTTCGTAATGTACTGTCAGCAACGGGCCGGGTGCATTGCGTTTGGCGGATGAATCCGGGGCTGTGCAGCCTTGGACGACGAACAGGGCCAACATGGCCAGCGCCACTTTGAACTGCGACTTCATAACTCTCCTTCCCGATAGCAGATGCCCCCGCGACGCCACCACATAATGCTATCTTGTTGATTTATAGATAAATAAGCTATTTCGGCGGGGGAGGCGGACAATAACAAAGAGTTTTATGCTGGTTCAAGCCGGATATGACCATGAATATTCTATGGGGATAGCTCAAGAATGGTTGTTCACGCTATCTCGGCGCGTCATCAATCGTTGGCGAGATTTGATTAATTTATTGATCTTGAACAGAAATCCTCAATATTGAGCTTTCTCTCCACAGCGCCATGGTTAATATTGCCATTTGGCAACAATTGCCTCGTCGGAGTCTCCCATGAGCCATGCCAACCCCATCCCGTTGGTAAAATGCAGCAGACTGGAGGCTGAAATTCAGGGGCGGTAGCCATGCCAAATCATGCCCGCCTTTTTTGTCAAAGCCAGCCAACCGGCAAGCGGCTGACTCATCCACAACATGCAAATCAAGGTGGTGTATGGAAACACAAACCCTGCATCGTGGTCGGCTGATCGACCATATCCAGCTGGTGGTCAAAGATCTGGTCGCCAGCCAGCGCTTTTATACGGCCATTCTCACCACCCTCGATATTCCGCTGGGCGGCACAGGTGAGGGCTACTTCTGGGCAGACGAACTGTTTGTCACCTCTGTCGACAGCCCCGCCGCGCTGGGGGTGTTGACTGGTCGCCACCATCTCGCCTTTCAGGCAAAAGATCGCGCTATGGTGGATCGCTTTTATCAGGCCGCGCTGACCCACGGCGGCAAAGATAACGGCTCTCCCGGTGAGCGTAATTATCATCCCGGCTATTACGCAGCTTTTGTCCTCGACCCGGACGGCAATAATATCGAAGCGGTTTATCACGGTGAGGCAAAGCGCAATGTGGAATCAGTTAAAATTCAGTTTTAGCAATATAGTGAAATACTATTAATATGAGGTCCGTAATGAACTATGAGGTAATTAAATTTTGCTAAAAATGGTGGTGTTATAATTTCATTATTACAGCACTTTTACATTGCCAAAGGTAAAGCAAAGTTATAATTTCAAGCTAAAATTACAATATTATTATAAATTAATTTTTCAGCTTATTGACAATATAGCAATGATCATACAGAAGGATCAAACATAAAAGCATCGCCTCTTTATGTCTAATCACTGTTATACATATTATTAGGAATAGCAATGACAAAAATGAACGTAAAAACAGAACTAGAAAACCTGAAAAAAGACTTTTCTGAACTCATGGACTTATTTGATAATTCACATGTAAATATCGCGTTGATATCTGAAAAATACGCTAAAATCAAAACTCTGGTAAATGATAGACTCGTTTTTCTAGAAAAAGAAGAAAAAGTTAAAAAATTAAATAGATATGAGGTTTGTTTTTTACTACCTGCTATCAGGGAGGTAAGTCTGCACTGTACCGCTAGAATTGGTTCAAAAAACATCGAACAATTGAGTTCTTCTATTTATGACGGAGAAGACTATTGCTCTTACTGGCTTACTGCACTAGGTACATAAAAATATTCGAGAGATACTATCAAGTACTCTGCCATTTAAATCTCGATGGCTATCTTTATTTTTTGATCTTGAGTTTAGTACCAATAAGTTAATGGCAACGTAAATTAGCATTATATTAAATTCAATAACTCAGCATGGAGACTAGTAATGAAATACGAAGAGATTGCTAAAATATGCGAAGAACTTAGCTACCGAGATAAGTTCAGGCTTGCCCAACTTCTAATTCAATTAGCAAGAAAGCAGGAAGAAGAAGAGTATCCAGTGCAAAGAAAACCGGAAGGACCGGCCAATGACATAAACAATATCACCTATGTCGCTGAGCGACTGCTGAAACTAAAGCCGGCAAAGAAAAGTACCCTTCTAAACTCCATCGGCGCAATGTTTCAATTCCAGGGCGGAATATCTGATGCAGATAAAGAGAAAATTGCCATAGTACTTCAAAAGAAAAAATAATTACCATTACAGAAACAGGCAAGGTTTTATACCCAGAATAATGTGTAATCAAGGAGTGACAATTTTTGCCGACAATCACTGAAATAGAAGAGGAAGCAACTAAATTCAGGGGTTTACTTGAGAGGTGTGATAAGAAAAACACAAAGCTAGTAATTGAGTGCTTTCCAATTATGAGTTGTAAGTTATCTTCTATGCTTTTAGCCTATCATTTTCTTTTGTTATGGCCAAATATGGAGATTAAAGGTATAAGTGGAGCCACAGGAAAAAATAAAAACATAACCCATTACTGGCTAGAAATAAATGATGTTGCAATTGACATAACAGGCGATCAATACAATATCATTAGTGAAGAAGAATTAAATAAAGAAATTATAATGAATCGGCCATTTGGAGTTGTACATGTTTACAATAAAGCTAGCAGCTACCTGTATGATCTATTCAAGATCATAGAAAGCGAGCCTCTCGTATATGGATTTCCTACAATTGGGGAAGATTTTATTGAAGATCTAGCTCTTGGTTACAGTCAAATAATTTATCAGGCAACATGTGAGAATAACAAAAAAAATTAGGCCAATAGTTTTTATTAGCAATAATGTAATCGGACTTTCACGATAACAATATTCGTGATAGCAGCAGTTTCCTTTAGAGACCGACTTTCACATGATCTCTGTATTCACCTGTATCTTTGCTGGCTAACACCCGCGCCAAGGAGATTTATGAAGCCCGACTTAACCGGCACACGGATTGCGCTGCGCACCATTGGCCCGCACGATACAGCCGATCTGTTCGAGATTTATGGCAATCCATTGACCATGGAGTTTGCCTCTGATCCCTGCTTTACCTCACCCGCCATGGTGGCGCAGATGATGGCGAGCGTGGTGCGGCTGGAGCAAACGGGGGAGTCGCTGGAGTGGGCGATTGTCGAGCGGGAGGAGAACAAGGTGATCGGCACCTGCGGCCTGCACAATTTCAGCGAGGCGGGCCACAGCTGCGAGGTAGGTTGCCTGCTCAATGCGGCCTATTGGCGCAGAGGGTTTATGTCAGAGGCGCTGGGATTGCTGTTCGCCCACGCCACCACACTGGGGGTCACCTGCCTCACCGCAGATATCGATGCAGATAACGTCCGCTCTATAGCCCTGTTTGAAAAGCTGGGTTTCAAAGCGCGTGCAGGGCGCTATCAGCGCATGCTCCCCTTTATCTGACCCAGAGACCAGAGGCACAACGCCCGCGCCTCTCAGGCCGTTGTGGCAAGGCTCAGGCATAAAAAAACCGGAACCCAAGGGTTCCGGTTTTTTTCATTCCAGCCGAGGCTGGCAAACCAGCAAATTAAGCCTGGTTTTTAACTTCTTTCAGACCGCGGAAAGGAGCTTTGGCACCCAGAGCTTCTTCGATACGGATCAGCTGGTTGTACTTGGCAACACGGTCAGAACGGCTCATGGAACCGGTCTTGATCTGGCCAGCAGCGGTACCAACAGCCAGGTCGGCGATGGTTGCGTCTTCGGTCTCACCGGAGCGGTGGGAGATGACGGCAGTGTAGCCAGCGTCTTTGGCCATCTTGATGGCAGCCAGAGTTTCGGTCAGGGAACCGATCTGGTTGAACTTGATCAGGATGGAGTTGGCGATGCCGTTGTCGATACCGCGCTTCAGGATCTTGGTGTTGGTTACGAACAGGTCGTCACCAACGATCTGGATTTTCTTGCCCAGTTCGGCAGTCTGGTAGGCGAAACCTTCCCAGTCAGATTCGTCCAGGCCATCTTCGATGGAGACGATCGGGAACTTGGTGGTCAGGTCAGCCAGGAAGTCGGAGAAACCGTTGGAGGTGAAGACACGACCTTCGCCTTTCAGGTTGTACTCTTTCTTCTCTGCGTCGTAGAACTCGGAAGCAGCGCAGTCCATAGCCAGGGTGATGTCGGTGCCCAGTTTGTAACCGGCAGCGGCAACGGCTTCAGCGATAACTTCCAGCGCTTCGGCGTTGGATTTCAGGTTCGGAGCGAAACCACCTTCGTCACCAACTGCAGTGTTGTAGCCCTTGGACTTCAGCACTTTGGCCAGGTTGTGGAACACTTCTGCGCCCATGCGAACGGCTTCTTTCAGGGTCTTGGCGCCAACCGGCTGGATCATGAACTCCTGGATGTCGACGTTGTTGTCGGCGTGCTCACCACCGTTGATGATGTTCATCATCGGCAGCGGCATGGAGTAAACACCCGGGGTGCCGTTCAGCTCGGCGATGTGGGCGTACAGCGGCATGCCTTTGGCAGCAGCGGCAGCTTTGGCGTTAGCCAGGGAAACAGCCAGGATGGCGTTGGCGCCGAACTTGGATTTGTTCTCGGTACCGTCGAGGTCGATCATGATCTGGTCAACGGTGGCCTGGTCCTTGGCATCTTTACCCAGCAGAGCTTGAGCGATCGGGCCGTTTACGGCTTCGATGGCTTTCAGCACGCCTTTACCCAGGAAACGGCTCTTGTCGCCGTCACGCAGTTCCAGCGCTTCGCGGGAACCGGTGGACGCGCCAGACGGAGCGGCTGCCATACCAACAAAACCACCTTCCAGGTGAACTTCGGCCTCAACGGTCGGGTTACCACGGGAGTCGATGATTTCACGACCGATCACTTTAACGATCTTGGACATGTGTATTTCCTCAGGTTTCGTAAAAAAACAACAAAAATATGCCAAAAAAAGCGGCTGTGGCACAGTGCCCCAACCGCATTTATTTTCAATTACTTCAAATTACGCTTCTGATACTCGCCTGCCGCCTTCACAAAACCGGCGAACAGAGCGTGGCCATCACGAGGAGTAGAGGTGAACTCCGGGTGGAACTGCGCAGCCACGAACCAGGGGTGATCCGGGATCTCGATGATTTCCACCAACTTCTTGTCGGCGGAGAGACCGGTCACTTTCAGACCTGCCGCTTCAATCTGCGGCAGCAGCTTGTTGTTGACTTCATAACGGTGGCGGTGACGCTCGTAAATGGTCGGGCTGCCGTACATCTGACGCACCTTGGAATCTTCGACCAGGTGGCAGAGCTGGGAACCCAGACGCATGGTACCGCCCAAATCGGACTTCTCGGTACGGGTCTCGACGTTACCCTCTTCATCCACCCACTCGGTGATGAGGCCGACGACCGGATAGGCGCAATCTTTCTTGAATTCGGAGGAGTGAGCCCCTTCCATGCCCGCCACGTTGCGAGCGAATTCGATCATGGCAACCTGCATGCCGAGGCAGATACCCAGGTAGGGGATCTTGTTCTCGCGGGCATACTGGGCAGCCAGAATTTTGCCTTCCACACCGCGCTCACCGAAGCCACCCGGCACCAGGATCGCGTCCAGACCTTCCAGCAGCTCGGCGCCACGAGTCTCGATATCCTGAGAGTCGATGTACTTGATGTTGACGGAGTGACGGGTCTTGAGACCACCGTGCTTGAGCGCCTCGTTGACGGACTTGTAGGCGTCCGGCAGGGAGACGTACTTGCCGACCATACCGATGGTCACTTCACCAGTCGGGTTGGCCTCTTCGTAGATAACCTGTTCCCACTCGGACAAGTCAGCCTCTTTGCACTCCAGACCGAAACGCTCGGTGAAGTAGGAGTCCAGATTCTGGGATTTCAGCAGTGCCGGGATCTTGTAGATGGAGTCGACGTCTTTCATGGAGATGACGGCGCGCTCGGGCACGTTGCAGAACAGGGCGATCTTGGCGCGCTCGTTGGCCGGAATGGCACGGTCAGAGCGGCAGATCAGCACATCCGGCTGGATACCGATGGAGAGCAGCTCTTTAACGGAGTGCTGGGTCGGCTTGGTCTTCACTTCACCGGCAGCGGCCAGGTAAGGAACCAGCGTCAGGTGCATGAACATGGCATTGTTGCGGCCCACTTCGGCAGCCAGCTGACGAATGGCTTCGAGGAACGGCAGGGACTCGATGTCACCCACGGTACCGCCCACTTCGACGATGGCAACCTGATGGCCTTCGGCACCGGCAATCACCCGCTCTTTGATGGCGTTGGTGATGTGCGGGATAACCTGAATGGTGGCGCCCAGATAGTCACCACGACGCTCTTTACGCAGTACGTCGGCGTAGATACGGCCGGTGGTAAAGTTGTTGCGACGGGTCATCTTGGTGCGGATGAAACGCTCGTAGTGGCCCAAATCCAGATCGGTTTCGGCCCCGTCCTCGGTTACGAACACTTCACCATGCTGGGTCGGGCTCATGGTGCCCGGATCCACGTTGATGTACGGGTCCAGTTTCATGATGGTCACATCCAGACCACGGGCTTCCAGAATGGCTGCCAGAGAAGCTGCGGCAATGCCTTTGCCGAGGGATGAAACAACGCCACCAGTAACAAAAATATATTTGGTCGTCATGCTGAACCTGAAAGAAGTTTAGGGAATTTTAAGGGGTGCTTCGGGGATGAAGCAGGACGGGGAAACAGTATACCAAAAACCCCTCTCCCAAACAATGAGCAAAAATCTATCAGGCTCACCGCCCCCCCATCTTGCGCCAAATCAACTTTGCTCGGTTTCCTTCGCCTTATCCCAAGCGGCATCGAGCTTTTCGAGGGTGCAATCGGTCATTTTCAAGCCTTCTGCGGCGATTATCTGCTCAACCTGACGAAAACGACGTTCGAACTTGGCGTTGGCGCCTCGCAGTACCTGCTCCGGATCCTTGCCCAGATGACGCACCAGATTGACGGTGGCAAACAGCAGGTCGCCGAGCTCGTCGCTCACCCGCGCCTCGTCCACATCGGCCATCAATGCCTCTTCCATCACCTCGTCGATCTCTTCGTGGATCTTGTCCACCACAGGTCCCAACGTCTTCCAGTCAAAACCGACGGTGGCGCAACGTTTCTGGATCTTGGCGGCGCGGGTCAGGGCTGGCAGCGAGAGCGGGATATCGTCCAGCACGCTCTCTTTGTCGAGGGCCGCTCGTTCTTTGGCTTTTTCCGCCTCCCAGTTCGCTTTTACCGCCTGCTCGTTGGCAAGGTCTGCATCGGAAAAAACGTGGGGGTGACGGCGAATGAGCTTTTCGCTCACCGTATCGACGATATCGGCAAAGTCGAACAAGCCCCGCTCTTTACCCAGCTGGGCGTAAAACACCACCTGAAACAGCAGGTCACCCAACTCCCCTTTCAGCCCCTGCCAATCTTCGGTCTCGATGGCATCGGCCACCTCGTAGGCCTCTTCCAGAGTGTGCGGCACTATGGTCTGGAAGTCCTGTTTCAGATCCCAGGGGCAGCCGTTTTGCGGGTCACGCAAACGAGCCATGATGTCGAGCAGTTGGGGCAGATCGTAACGTTGGGACATGAGATATTCGCTTGTTGATTCGTACCGCAGGGGCAAAACAGTGACCGACCTGGCGGTCGGTCACAAGTTGGTTCTTGATGACAATCAGAGGCGCTTGGCGCTAATTACGTCATTGAGCTGACTGAGCTTGGCCAACGCCCGGTTGAAAGCGTTGATGTTGTAAATCTCCAGCTCCATGTCGATCTCCGCGGTCTGCTCGCGCACGTTGGAGCGCGAACGCACCCCCATCACATTGATCTTCTCGTTGGCCAGCACGGTAGTGATATCGCGCAGCAGGCCGGAGCGATCGTTGGAAATGATCCGGATAGTGAGGCCATAGCCGCCGGAGTAGTTCTCCCCCCATACCGCATCGATCAGCCGCTCGGGGTTGCGACGTGACAGCTCCTTGAGCTGCTCGCAATCTTCACGGTGAATGGATACGCCGCGCCCCATGGTGATAAAGCCCTGAATGGAGTCCCCCGGAATGGGCTGGCAGCAGCGGGCAATATGGGTCATCAGGTTGCCGACCCCTTCCACCACTATGTGGTCTTTGGGCTTGTGGCGCATCGGCGCATTGGCCTTCTGCTCCAGTTTCTCCAACAGGCGGCGATCTTCCTCTTCCGCCGTCGGCTTGTTGTAACAGGTGTCGAGATAGTTGAGCACCTGGTTGATGCGGATATCGCCGCTGCCGATACCGGCCAGCAGATCGTCGGTGCTCTCCAGATTGAATCGCCGCAGCATGTTGCCCTTGTCGATCTTGGACATGCTGAGGTTGTGGCGATCCAGCTCCTTCTCGAACAGCTCGCGACCAGCCACGATATTCTTGTCCCGATCCAGTTTTCTGAACCAGGTCGCCACCTTGGCCCGCGCCCGGCTGGAACGCAGGAAGCCGGCGTTGGGGTTCATCCAGTCGCGGCTCGGGTTCGGCTCTTTCTGGGTGATCACCTCCACCTGATCGCCGGTCTGCAGCGCGTAGGTAAACGGCACGATGCGGCCGTCAATCTTGGCGCCGATGCAACGGTGACCAATCATGCTGTGGACGTGATAGGCAAAATCAAGCGGGGTAGCGCCAGCCGGCAGGTCGATGACATCCCCTTTCGGGGTGAAGACGTAGACTCTGTCCTCGAACACCTGACTGCGCAAATCTTCCAGCAGGGAGCCGCTCTCGGAGAGATCCTCCTGCCAGGCGAGCAGCTTGCGCAGCCACTCGATCTTGTCTTCGAAGGTGTTAGCCTTGCCGCCAGCCTGCGCCCCTTCCTTGTAGCGCCAGTGCGCCGCAACGCCGAGTTCGGCATCCTGATGCATCTGGTCGGTACGGATCTGGATCTCGACCGTCTTGCCCTCAGGCCCCACCACTACGGTGTGGATCGACTGATAGCCGTTGGGTTTGGGGTTGGCGACATAGTCGTCAAACTCGCGAGGAATGTGGTGGAACTGGGTATGGACGATACCGAGCGCCGCATAGCAATCCTGCAGCCGCTTGGTCACTACCCGCACCGCGCGCACGTCGAACAACTCGTTGAATTCGAGGTGCTTCTTCTGCATCTTGCGCCAGATGCTGTAGATGTGTTTCGGCCGACCGTACACCTCGGCGTCAACTCCCGCCTCTTTCAACCCATTACGCAGGGATTGCACAAACTCGCGGATATAGCGCTCGCGGTCGAGCCGCTTCTCGTCGAGCTGCTTGGCGATCTGCTTGTAGGTATCCGGGTGCAGGTAACGGAAGGCGAGATCTTCCAGCTCCCACTTGAGCTGGCCGATGCCCAGACGGTTGGCGAGCGGCGCATAGATGTTGGTGATCTCCTGGGCCATCAGCACCCGGGTCTCTTCATCTGCCGTCTTCGCTTCCCGCAGGCAGGCGATCCGCTCCGCCAGCTTGATCACCACGGCGCGCACATCCTCGACCATGGCGAGCAGCATGCGACGCACGTTGTCGACCTGCTCCGGCGAGGTTTCGCTGCGATGAAGGGTTTGCAGGGAGCGGATGGCCTCCATCTCCAGCACCCCTTCCACCAGCTTGGCGATCTTGGAGCCAAAGTCCTCGTCCATCCGCTCCTGGCTGATGAGACCGGCTTCGACGAAGGGGTAGATGATGGCGGCCTTGAGGGTGCCGATATCCATGCTGAGCATCTGCAGGATGCCCACCATTTCGATGCCACGCACCAGCAGCTTGCTGGTCAGCGCCTCGTCACCGAGCGTCAGACAATACTGATAGACGGTTCGCAACTGATCCTTTTCACTGTCACTCAAGGAGAGCGAGCTGACCCACTCTTCCAGGGTGAAGTTGTCTTTCAAATGAATATCGCGAACCGCAACCATGGTATCAATCCTTTAAATTATCGGGCCGAAAGCTGTCACTTTTTCTCCCCTCATGAGATTGCCTCAAATGGGGATATGCAGCGCACTTTTCAAGGCATATTGTCCAGAAAGACAATAGAGCGCACCAACAGGCCCTGCCGAACGACGAGGGTCTAGATTACCCCAATCACATCAGCTCAAACAGACGCAGACATGCCAGATTACATATCCGCATCGCCGTACTGATGAGCAGGATTACTTCATATACACACCTGCTCAAAGAGTAACGAACATGCCGGATGACCTATCCGGCATCGCCGAACTGATGAGTCATTTACTCCCGTTCAAACAGCGCCATGGACTCCAGATGACCGGTGTGAGGGAACATGTCGAGCATGCCGAGGCGCACCAGACGGTAACCCCCTTTCACCAGCACCTGACTGTCCCGTGCCAGGGTGACCGGGTTACAGGAGACGTAGACCACCCTCTTGGGTGAAAGTTTCACGACGTGTCCCATCACTTCCAACGCGCCGGGGCGAGCCGGATCCAGCAGCACCAGATCAAACCCTTCCCGCGCCCAGGACATGCCGACGATGTCATCGCTCAGGTCGGCTTTGTAGAAACGGGCATTGCTGATGCCGTTGCGACGGGCGTTCTCTTCGGCCCGCTGCACCATGGCCAGTTCACCTTCCACACCCACCACTTCGCGAGCCTGACGGGCCAGCGGCAGGGTGAAGTTGCCGATACCGCAGAAGAGATCGAGCACCTTGTCATCCTTGCTCGCCCCGAGCCATGTCAGCGCCTGCTCAACCATGCTCTGGTTGATGGGGCCGTTGACCTGAATGAAGTCACCCGGAGCAAATGCAAGAGACAGGCCATCCAGCGAATAGGATGGGGAAAATTGTTGCTGCAGCGCTTCGATGCGATCATCGGCCGCTTGCAGATAGAGGTCGATCCCCTGCGCTTTTGCAAACGCCACCAGCAGGGCGCGATCCGCCTCATTGGGGCGGCCGATGTGGCGCAGCAGCATCATGATCCCCTGCTCGGCCTGGATAAGCTCCGCATGGCCCAGCTCGCGCTGGCTCTTGAGGCGATTGAGGCATTCACGCAGCGGGGCAATCAGCGCAGAGAGCGGTTCGGCCAGCACAGGGCAACTGTCGATCTCCACCAGATCGTTGCTGTTGCGGCGGCGGAAACCGACCCGGGTGCAGCGACCATTCTTGTCAAATTTGATGGCCAGACGACAGACCCGGCGGTAGGCGCGATCTTCACCGGTCAGTACCGGCTCCAGCGCCGGCGCCTTGATGTTGCCCAACCGCTCGAACAGGCTGACCAGTCCCGCCGCCTTGGCGGCTTGCTGATCGGCAACCGACATGTGCTGGGCACTGCAACCGCCGCACTCGCGATAGTGGCTGCAGAAGGGGGCGATACGGTTGGCCGCCGGGGTCACCACCTGCTGCAAGGCGGCGTGACCATACTGCTTTTTCTCTTCGGTGATGCGTGCCTTGACGGTCTCGCCGGGCAGAGCCCCTTCGACGAAGATCGCCTTGCCCTGATGGCGACCGATACCGACGCAGTGGTGATCGAGGGTGTCTATCGTAAATTCAATGCGTTGGAGCTGGGTGGACTTCTTTTGGGGCTTGAAAAACTGGGCCATAAAACTTGGTGCCTATAGGTGGCTATGTCATGATTGTGGAATCTGCTGCCGGGTATTGTCCCACAAGAATAATAGTATGACCAAATACGGCCACAGAGCCCGTGTATTGCCATCAACCCTATCGCCAACCCTGTTCACTGGTGGCCTGTTCGTATGACCAAATATGGCCTGAGAGCACGCGTTCTCGCCTTCACCATCCTGCCAACCCTGATCATCGGTGGCCTGATGGCCGGTTACTTCACCTTCCACCGCTACCAGCAGCTGGAAAACAATCTCATTGATCAGGGGATCAACATTATCGAACCGCTGGCGATCGCCAGTGAATACGGGATGACCCAGCACAGCCGAGAATCCCTCAAGCGGCTGATTGGCCTGACCCATCGCAAGAACTCCCCCTTCATCAAGTCCATCGCTGTCTTCACCCAGGACAACCAGCTGTTCGTTACCTCGAACTATCACCGGGATTTCACCCGACTCAGGCTGCCCGATGGCGAGCCCATTCCGGATCTGACCAGCGTGACGTTTCAGGGGGACGACATCATTTTGCGCACCCCGATCCAGGCTGAAACCAGTCTGGATGGCTTCCCGCTGCCCAGCGATGTAGAGCCGCCGATGATCGGCTACATCTCGATGCAGATGGCGACCGATCGGGCCATGCTGCTGCAGTACCGCGATACCTTCTTTGCGGTGATCATGGTGCTCATCGGGGTCGCATTCAGTACCCTGTTTGGTTTCCGGCTGGTCAAGAGCGTGACCCAGCCCATCACCAACATGGTGCAGGCGGTGCACAAGATCCGGGAGGGGCGGCTCGATACCCGGGTCAGCGGCCAGCTCACCGGCGAGCTGGATATGCTGAAAAACGGCATCAACGCCATGGCCAAGGCGCTCTCCGAATATCACGAAGAGATGCAGCAGAATATCGATCAGGCAACCTCTGACCTGCGCGAAACCCTGGAGCAGATCGAGATCCAGAACGTCGAACTCGACATGGCCAAGAAGCGGGCGCAAGAGGCCGCGCGGGTCAAGTCGGAGTTTCTGGCCAACATGTCCCACGAATTGCGTACCCCGCTCAACGGGGTCATCGGTTTTACCCGCCAGTTGCTGAAAACCAGCCTGACCCCGAGCCAGACCGACTACATGCAGACCATCGAGAAGTCGGCGCGCAACCTGCTTGGCATCATCAACGACATCCTCGACTTCTCGAAGCTGGAAGCGGGCAAGCTGCAGCTGGAGCATATCCCGTTCAGCCTGCGCGACACCCTCAACGAGACCATGCACCTGCTCGGCCCCAGCGCCCACGACAAGCAGCTGGAGCTCTCCTTGCGGGTGGATGCCGATGTGCCGGACTACCTCACCGGCGACCCCATGCGTCTGCAACAGGTGCTGACCAACCTCACCGGCAACGCCATCAAGTTCACCGAGCAGGGCAACGTGGATGTCCATATCGAGCAGACCGGCAGTGGCAACCACAAGGTGAGGCTCAACGTCCAGATCCGCGATACCGGCATCGGTATCTCCCAGGAGCAGCAACATCAGCTGTTCCAGGCCTTCAATCAGGCCGACTCCTCCATCTCCCGCCGTTATGGCGGCACGGGTTTAGGCCTTGTCATTACCCAGAAGCTGGTGCAGCAGATGGGCGGCCAGATCCGCTTTGAATCGGAGCTTGGCAAGGGCTCCATCTTCTCCTTCAGTCTGGATGTAGAGGTCTCCCCCCTGCCCCAGACCGATCAATTGCCGCTGGATCGGATCCGTGGCAAACGGCTCTGGCTGCTGGAACCGGATCCCTTCGCGCAAGCCTCTCTGCTCGCCCTGCTGGCGGAGTGGCGCCTCGATGTGCACCCACTGACCAGCGATGATCCCTGGCCCGAGATGAGCGAGCAGGAGATGGTGATCATCGGCAGCAGCACCCTGCATACGCCGCAGCAAGTGCTCGGCCGTCTCGACAAACTGCACGGCCAGCAGCAGAACACCATAGTGCTGCTCAGCAGCCACGAGCCGGCGCTCTATGAAGCTATGCTGGCCCATGGTGCCCAGCACTGTCTCTCCAAACCGGTCAACCACCGCAAGCTGCTGCACGCCCTGCTCTCGCCGGAATCGAGCCGCCAGAAGCTGCCTGCGCAACCTGCGCCGCGCCAGTTGCAGCCAATCAAGGTGCTGGCGGTGGATGACAACGCCGCCAACCTCAAGTTGATCGCCGCCATGCTCAAGGAGATGGTGAGTCAGGTGGTGGTGTGCAAAAACGGCAAGGAGGCGGTCAAACAGGCACAGAGCCAGCCGTTCGACATCATCTTCATGGATATCCAGATGCCGATCATGGATGGCATCAGCGCCACCCAGGCGATCCGCAACCAGTCCCTCAACACCACCACCCCGATCGTGGCGGTGACCGCCCACGCCATCCCCGGAGAACGGGAACGGCTGATCCGGCAGGGGATGGACGACTATCTGGCCAAGCCCATCGACGAGAGCATGCTGGCCCAGCTCATCACCGACTTTGCCCATCGCCGTCACCAGAATAATGGTGCCCAACAGATCGACTGGGCACTTGCGGTGCGGCAGGCGGCGGGGAAAGAGCATCTCGCCAGAGAGATGCTGACCATGCTGCTGGCCAGTTTCGAGGAGGTGGAACCTGTGCTGGATAGCGCGTTGGCGGGCGAAATTGAAGATAGCGAGGTGCTGGCCCAGCTCCATCGCCTCAACGGCGGCTGTGCCTATTCCGGGGTGCCGGGGCTGCAACGGCTGCTCTCCCAGCTGGAGCAACAGCTGCGTGACGGCGTGCCGGTCAGCGAGCTGGAACCCGAGCTGCTGGAGCTGCAAGATGCGCTGGAACTGGTGCGCCAGGAGGCGCCCCGCTATCTCGGCAAAGCTTGATGAGCTTGACCTGAACTGTATCGGCCCCCGCTTTTTCTGACGCGAGGGCCGCCAGATGGTAAAGTTGCGCCGTTTACACAGGAGTCAGCATGACCAACAACGATATTCTGCGCCGTCTGCGCTACGCCCTCACCATCAGCAACGACCAGATGGTCGAGATGTTTGCCAAGGGCAACCTGACGGTCACTCACGCCCAGCTGCACAGCTGGTTGATGAAAGAGGCAGCGGAAGGTGAAGAGCAAGAGGCAGGCTATGTCGCCTGTCCCGACTCGGCCCTGAGCCAGTTCCTCGACGGTTTCATCATCGCCCGCCGCGGTGTGCGGGAAGATGCACCGGCCCAGGTGATCCCGAACCGGATCAACAACAACATGATCCTGCGCAAGCTGCGCATCGGTCTCAACTTCAAGGAAGAGGACATGCTCGGCACCCTCAAGCTCGCCGACTTCAACCTCTCCAAGTCCGAGCTCAGTGCCCTGTTCCGCTCCAAGGATCACAAGCACTATCAGGATTGCGGGGATCAGATCCTGCGCAACTTCCTGATCGGCCTCACGGCCAAATACCGCGGCTGACCAGCCGCGCGACTGACCAGACTGGGCCTTCGACATGTGCCAGCGACTCACACCTCCCACGTTCAGCAGCCTAGCTGCGGCAGGGGGATGGCGCTGGCGCTGTCTTCTTCCCCTCTTCTTTCTGCCACTGGTTCTGCTGCTGGGTGGTTGTACCCCGTCCGAGTACCAGCTCTCGACCCGCTATCAGAGCGCCAACCAGAACGAGCGGATCGCCTTTCTGATCCTCCACTACACCGACGAAGATGATGCCAACTCCTTGCGCCTGCTGACCGAGCCGGAGCACAAGGTGAGCGCCCACTACCTGATCCCCCGCAACAGCCACGAGACCCCGCTACCGGTCTATCAGCTGGTGCCGGACAGCGCGCGCGCCTGGCATGCCGGACGCAGCCGTTGGCACCAATATGCCGGGCTCAATGCCAGCTCCCTTGGCATCGAGATCGTCAACCTCGGCTATCCAGCAGAAGATGAGCCGCTGGCCCCCGATGCCCGCCGCTGGCAACCCTATACCCCGCAGCAGATTGCCGCCGTCGGCGCCCTCAGCCGGGAGCTGGCCGCCCGCTACCAGATTCCACCGACCCAGGTGCTGGGCCACAGCGATGTCGCTCCCGAGCGCAAGCAGGATCCCGGCCCTCACTTCCCCTGGCGCCAGCTCTATCTGACGTACGGAGTCGGCGCCTGGCCAGATGAAGGTCGGGTGGCCGAGTTACTGGCCAGCCCCTTGCCCGATTGGGATGCAGCCATGTGGCAACAGCAACTGGCCCGCTATGGCTATGGCCTGCCCCAGACTGGCCAGTGGGATGAGCAGAGCCGCGCCGTCATGGGCGCCTTTCAGCTCCACTTTCGCGCCAGCAGGGTCGATAGCAAACCGGACCGCGAGTGTCAGGCCATCCTGATGGCGCTGCTCGAAAAATACTTCCCCTAATACTCATCCATTGCCCCTGTTGCTGCGTACTGTTTGATAGCCTTTAGCTATCAAACAGTTAGGCACAAGCAATTGTCCCTGCATTTTGCAAGGCGTTACTCTGACTGCGTTCCGAAAGAGAATTTCAAACCGATTTCCAAATCTGGAGGTGAATGATGAAAAGCCCGATTGGTCTTGATACTGCTCAATCACAAGCCCTGGCAGCCGAGTTGAACAAATTGCTGGCCAGCTACCAGATCCTCTACATGAACGTGCGCGGCTTCCACTGGAATATCCGTGGCAACCAGTTCTTCGAACTGCACCTGAAATTTGAAGAGATTTACAACGACCTGCTGTTGAAAGTCGATGCACTGGCCGAGCGGATCCTGACTCTGGATGGCGTGCCAATGCACAGCTTCAGCGACTATCTGAAAGTCTCTGCCATCCCGGAGCAAAAAGGGCTGCACGATGGCCGCGCCTGTGTCGAATCCCTGCTGGAGAGCTTCCGCGAACTGCTGGTCGCCCAGCGCCGTATTCTGGGTCAAGCAGCCGAAGCTGGTGATGAGGGCACTGCCTCCATCCTCTCCGACTATGTGCAGCAGCAGGAAAAACTGGTCTGGATGCTGCGCGCTTATCTGGCCTGATAGTGAACCAAGCCGACTACAGCGTACGTATGCTGGGTTGAGTAAGTTCCGGGCCGAAAGCTCCTGACCAGACCACGGCCCAATCCGTCTGATTGTTATGTTCTGTTGCAAACCTGAGTTGTCTCTCCTTTTATCCACCCGCTTGCCGCCCTGTTTGGGCGGCTTTTTTTGTTTTTGATCTGCATCAAGGGAATCTTAATTGGCAAATTGAATGCCTATTAAGTTTTCCGCGAGAGGAATAGAATCGCCACAAAACAGACAACTGAAATGTCCAATTAGGAGAGGCATGATGTTTTGTGTGCAATGTGAACAGACAATTCGTACCCCGGCTGGCAACGGCTGTGCCTACGCACAAGGTATGTGCGGCAAGACGGCTGAAACCTCGGATCTGCAGGATGTGCTGATCTACACCCTGCAGGGGCTCAGCGCCTGGGCGCTGGCCGCCCGCGAGCAGGGCATCATGGATCGCGAGATCGATGCCTTCGTGCCCAAGGCCTTCTTCGCCACCCTCACCAACGTCAACTTCGACTCGAATCGCATCGTGGCCTACGTCAATCAGGCCCTCGCCTATCGCCAGCAGTTGGCCGATCGTCTGACCGCTATGGCGGTGCAGGTGAACGATTTGCCACAGTCCGCTTACTTCGAACCCGGTGCCGAACTGCTGGAACAACTTGCCCATGCCGCACCAGCCGCACCCAATCGGGGCAAGAGCGAAGTGAACGAAGACATCATGGGGCTGCGTCTGCTCTGTCTTTACGGCCTCAAGGGCGCCGCCGCCTATATGGAGCACGCCCGGGTGCTGGATCAGCAGAGTGACGAGGTGGCCGCCGAATTCCACCGCATCATGAGCTGGCTCAGCACAGATCCGAGCGAAATGGGTCGGCTGTTCAGCTGTGCCATGGAGATCGGTCAGCTCAACTTCAAAATCATGGAGATGCTGGATCTCGGTGAAACCAGTGCTTTCGGCCACCCGGAACCGACCCGGGTCAGGGTCACGCCGATCCCCGGCAAGTGCATTCTGGTCTCCGGCCACGACATGATGGATCTCAAGCTCATTCTGGAGCAGACCAAGGGGACCGGTATCCATGTCTACACCCATGGTGAGATGCTGCCTGCGCTAGCCTACCCCTTCTTCAAGCAGTACCCCCATCTGGTGGGCAACTACGGATCCGCCTGGCAGAACCAGCAGAAGGAGTTTGCCAACTTCCCGGGCGCGGTGGTGATGACCTCCAACTGCATCATCGACCCGAACGTGGGCAACTACTCGGACCGCATCTTCACCCGCTCCATCGTCGGCTGGCCGGGCGTCACCCATCTTGAGGGGGATGATTTCTCCGCCGTGATCGCCAAGGCCCAAGCGCTGGAAGGCTTCAAACACACCGAACTCGAACACTTCATCACCATCGGCTTTGCCCGCAACGCTCTGATGCAGGCAGCACCCGCGGTGATCGAGAAGGTCAAGGCCGGGGAGATCAGCCACTTCTTCCTGGTGGGTGGCTGTGACGGCGACAAGGCCGAGCGCGCCTACTTCACCGAGTTTGCCAAGGCGGCACCGCGCGACAGCCTGCTGCTCACCCTGGGCTGCGGCAAATACAAGTTCAACAAGCTCGACTTTGGCGACATCGGCGGCATTCCGCGTCTGCTGGACGTGGGTCAGTGCAACGATGCCTACTCCGCCATTCAGTTGGCGCTGGCACTCTCCGAGGCGTTCGAGTGCGGTGTCAACGATCTGCCGCTGACGCTGGTGCTCTCCTGGTTCGAGCAAAAAGCCATCGTTATTCTGCTCACCCTGCTCTCTCTCGGGGTGAAGGACATTCGTACCGGCCCGACCGCCCCCGCCTTCCTCACTCCGGCTCTGCTCAAGGTGCTGGAAGAGCAGTTCGGTCTGAAAGGGACCACCACGGCCGAGGCTGACTTGGCCGAGATCCTGGCGGCCTGATCGGCACCTCATGTTGTAAGCGTTTGGCGAGCCGCCCGGCTCGCCTTTTTTCTGGACCCGGCTTTTTCACCAGACGTTTTTCAAACCGTTTCAAACCTTATCAAACCCAAGGAGCCTTGTGATGACCTCTCTCACGCTCACCTGCATTGGCCGCCAACAGAGCACCCACGACGTCGTGAGCTGGCAGCTGGCGCCGCTTTCCGGCAGCCTCCCACCCGTACTGGCTGGCCAGTGCATCACCCTGCACACCGAGATAGACGGCCAGCCGGAGTGCCGCGCCTATACCCTCTCCTCCAGCCCGCAGGATGCATGCTGGCAGGTCACCATCAAGGATGTGGGACGGGTCTCTCGCCATCTGCACCAGACCTTGCAGGTGGGAGACAAGATCCGGGCCGATGGTCCGTTCGGCGATTTCAACCTGACCACCTTGCCTTGCGAACGGCCACTGCTGCTCAGTGCCGGTTCCGGCATTACCCCCATGTGGTCCATGTTACGGGACGAGCTGGCCAAACGGCCGGATGCCGATATCCGCTTTATTCACAGCGCCCGCTCGCCAGCAGATGTGATCTTCGCAGAGAACTTGGCTACGCTGGCAGCGGCTCATTCAGGCGTACGTCATGCCCTGATTCTGGAAGAGGCCCCAGCAGATCACCCCTGGATTGGCCGACTCACCCCAGCCATGCTGGCCGAATTGGCCCCAGACCTTCACGAACGCCATGTCTATCTCTGCGGTCCGGCCCCCTATATGGCGGCGGTCAGAACCATGCTGACGAAGCTGGGATTGCCGCCGGAGCAGCTGCATCAGGAGTCCTTCGGTCTTCCTCCCGCAGAGCCCATCAAGACCACCAGCGACCACTTCTGGCTGACCCTGAAAAAAAGTGGCAAAAAGGTGAAGATCCTGCCGGGTCAGACCCTGCTGGCGGCGCTGGAAGCGGCGGGCGAAACCATAATGGCGGCTTGTCGCGCCGGGGTATGTGGCAGCTGTCGTTGCACCACCACTGGTGACATCGAGCGCCAGAGCGTGATGACCCTGAGTGCGCAGGACCTGGAGAGCGGCATTGCTCTGGCATGCTCCTGCACTGCGAAAGGGGATATTAGTCTCGATTATTGAGGTGTGGTGAAGGCTTCTGTGAGGTGCGGTGAACGCGTTATCGGTATCCCAATCTTTTCCCAAGTAGACAGGGGCGCTAGACTCTGCCCCAGTTTCACCAGAACACGGGATAAAAAATGACAATACTGGTCACAGGCGGCGCCGGCTATATCGGCTCCCACACCCTGGTTGAGCTGCTCGGCGCGGGGCAGCAGGTCGTGGTACTCGACAACCTCTCCAACTCCTCACCGGAGTCACTCAAGCGGGTCGAGCAGATCACCGGCAAGCCGGTCACCTTCGTCGAAGGGGATGTGCTGGACAGAGCCTGCCTGCAGCAGCTGTTTGCCAACCACCAGATCGAATCGGTCATTCACTTCGCCGGCCTCAAGGCGGTCGGAGAGTCGAGCCAGATCCCGCTCACCTACTACCAGAACAACATCAGCGGCACTCTGGTGCTATGCGAAGAGATGGCCAAGGCTGGCGTTTTCCGGCTGGTATTCAGCTCCTCGGCCACCGTCTATGGCGATCCCGCCTCGGTGCCGCTGCGGGAAGATTTCCCCACCAGCGCCACCAACCCCTACGGCCGCTCCAAGCTGATGGTGGAGGAGATCCTGCGCGATCTCGCCAAATCCGATCCCCGCTGGGCTATCGTACTGCTGCGTTACTTCAACCCGGTCGGCGCCCACGAGAGCGGCCTGATTGGTGAAGATCCCAACGGCATCCCCAACAACCTGTTGCCCTATATCAGCCAGGTGGGTGTCGGCAAGCTCAAGGAGCTGGGGGTATTTGGCAACGACTACCCGACCCTGGATGGCACCGGCGTACGCGACTACATCCATGTGGTGGATCTCGCCATCGGTCACCTGAAAGCACTGGCACGCATCAAGAGCGACACCGGCGTCTTCACCTACAACCTGGGCACAGGTCAAGGCTACTCGGTACTGGAGATGGTCAAGGCGTTTGAAGCGGCCAGCGGCCGACCCATTCCCTACCAGATCAAACCCCGTCGCCCGGGCGACATCGCCGAATGCTGGGCAGAGCCGACGCTGGCCCGTGCCGAGCTGGGCTGGCAGGCAGAGCGCGGTCTGGAGCGGATGATGATCGATACCTGGCGCTGGCAAAGCCAGAATCCGAACGGCTATCAAAGCTGATCTCTAGCGGACTGATAACAAAACGCCCCGATATCAAGATATCGGGGCGTTTTATTTTGTGGCACTCAATCAGTGAGTCTGACTACGTAATAGTGGTAATGGCGCGAGATAGGGAACGATGCGTCCAATCAGCCGATCCGCCAGGGGGGTCAGCAGCAACCAGGGCAGGCAGAGGGTCGCCAGCCCAAGCGCGCCGACGTAGACATCGGTAAACCAGTGAGCGCCCGCCAGAATGCGTGGTGCGGAAAAGAGCGGCACCATCAACAATGCGGTGAGACCCGCCCAACGCGGCAGATAACGCAAGGCGTAGCCCGCGAAGATCATCAGGAACAGGGCATGATCCCCCGGGAAACTATCGCCCGAAGAGTCCTTGGTCGGAATACCGCTTAGCTGGGTAACCCGCAGCGCATCGGCCACCATCAGGGTCGGGCTGGGTCGCTCCACCGGCAATCGGTGACCAAGCTGGTTGATCACCAGTGCACTCAGCAGCATGACAATGCCCATCGCCACCAGTTGGCGACGCCCCGCCAAATCCCGGGCAAAGAAACAGCGGGCCAGGATCAACCCCATACAGGTCAGTACTGCCAGATCGAACAGCCGGTTATTAGTGATGGCCACCAGATCGGCCCACAGCGCCGACTGCCCGAGCCAGCCATTGACGGTATGAAAAATCGCGAGGTCCCACTGATCCCAGGGACCATGAGCGGGCAGCGCAGCCCAACTGATGGCCACCAGACCACCGACCAGATAGCAAAGCAGGAACTTGCCCATGGGGACTCTCCGTTTGAAAAGGGCGATATCGTAAAACTGTAGGGTGCGTCACAAAACCGAAGAATTGTAAGAAAGTGCGACACAAAATCAAGCCTCAAATAAAACCCAACAACCCACTCCAGCCTCGCACACCGCGACAGCGACAATATTTCTGCCTCCAGTGCGTCATCTGTGGGCCTCTCACCATGAGTGCGGCTTGTGCCACCACCGCAACACCCCCTAGAATGCCCACTTCCCTTTACTGCGAAAGGAAGCGGTATGCATATTCACATTCTCGGGATCTGCGGCACCTTTATGGGTGGTCTGGCGGTGTTGGCAAAACAGCTTGGTTATCGGGTGACCGGTTCGGATGCCAATGTCTATCCCCCCATGAGTACCCAGCTCGAGCAACAGGGCATCGAACTGACCGAAGGCTATGACCCCTCCCAACTCGATCCGGCGCCGGATCTGGTGGTGATTGGCAACGCCATGAGCCGTGGCAACCCCTGTGTTGAATATGTGCTGGATCGCAATCTGCCCTACATCTCCGGCCCCCAGTGGCTGCTGGAGCATGTGCTGCAAGATCGCTGGGTTCTGGCCGTTGCCGGCACCCACGGCAAGACCACCACCGCCAGCATGCTGGCCTGGGTGCTGGAGTATGCCAAGCTGGAGCCCGGTTTCCTCATCGGCGGCGTGCCGGGCAACTTCCCGGTCTCGGCCCGTCTCGGCTCCGCCCCCTTCTTCGTCATCGAAGCGGACGAGTATGACTGCGCCTTCTTCGACAAGCGCTCCAAGTTCGTCCACTACCATCCACGCACCCTGGTGATGAACAATCTGGAGTTCGACCACGCGGACATCTTCCCGGATCTCGCCGCTATCCAGCGCCAGTTCCACCACCTGATGCGCACCGTGCCGAGCAACGGCCGGGTGCTGTTCCCGCAAGCGGATGACAACCTCACCGCCGTACGCAAGATGGGCTGCTGGAGCGAAGTGGAGCTAGTGGGTCAGAACGACGCCAAGTGGAAGGCGGTCAAGCTGGCCGACGACGGCTCCGCCTTCGAGGTGTGGCTGGATGGCGAAAAACAGGGCGAGGTGCACTGGGAGTGCATCGGCGAACACAACGTCAACAACGGTCTGATGGCCATCGCGGCCGCCCGCCATGCCGGTGTCATGGTGGAGCACGGTATTGCGGCGCTCTGCCAATTCAAATCCCCCAAACGGCGGATGGAGCTCAAAGGCGAGGTGGCTGGCATCAGTGTCTATGACGACTTTGCCCACCACCCCACCGCCATCGAGACCACTCTCGGCGGCCTGCGCGCCAAGGTGGGAGAAGCCCGTATTCTGGCGGTGCTGGAGCCTCGCTCCAACACCATGAAGCTGGGGGTTCACAAGGAGGAGCTGGCTGGCTGCTTCGATGGCGCCGACGAGGTGTTCTTCTTCCAACCCCCCAACATCGGCTGGGATCTCGGCGAGGTGACGGCCCATATGACCCGTCCGGCCAAGGTATTCAACGATCTGGAGACCCTGATCAACCGGCTGGTGGCCGAGAGCCGCGATGGCGACCATATTCTGATCATGAGCAACGGCGGCTTCGGTGGCATTCATGACAAGCTGATCGCCCGCCTCAAGGATTACCACGGCGAACTATGAACAAAGCGATCACCCTGGCGCTGACCGGCGCCTCCGGCGCACCCTACGCCCTGCGCCTGCTCCAGTGTCTGGTGCAGGCGGACTATCGGGTCTACCTGCTCGCCTCATCGGCGGCTCGTGTGGTACTCAAGACAGAGCAGCAGCAGGATTGGCCCGGCTCCCCGAAAGAGCTCTCAGCCTATCTTTGTCGCCAATATGGCGCCAAAGAGGGTCAGATAGTCGCCTGTGGCAAGGAAGAGTGGTTCTCGCCGGTGGCCTCCGGCTCGGCCGCGCCCAAACAGATGGTGGTCTGCCCCTGCTCCATGGGCACCGTCTCGGCCATTGCCAACGGCACCTCCGACAACCTGCTGGAGCGGGCGGCGGATGTGGTGATCAAGGAGCGCGGCCAGCTGATCCTGGTGCCCCGCGAAACCCCCTTCTCTGCGATCCATCTGGAGAACATGCTGAAACTGGCTCGTCTTGGCGTGACCATCATGCCTGCCGCCCCCGGTTTCTATCATGAGCCGAAAAGCATCGCCGATCTGGTGGACTTTATGGTCGCCCGCATCCTCGATCATCTGGGTGTCGAGCATGAGCTGACCCACCGCTGGGGCTATGGCCACCAGTGAAGTGACCGCCACATTCGGCCATAAAAAAACGGCGCCACTCAATGAGTGACGCCGTTTTTTCGTTAAGCCGTGTTAGCGAGCCTGAATTGGCGCAGTCACGTACTTGAACAGGAAATCAGTCACCTCTTGGCGCGCCGGGCGCTGAGGTTGATTGATCATCTGCATCATCACATAGCCAAAACCGGTCAAAGAGCGGGCCAGATCCTGTGCCGACAGCACGCTGGTGATCTCCCCTGCATCCATGGCGGTTTGCAGCTCGCTGGCGATCAGCTCAAGGCACTGATCGAGCAGCCGGGTATAGCGGGGCCATACCTCTTCCCGAACCGATGAGCTCCACTCCAGCCAGATACCGGCATAATCCGGTTGATCGTAGGCGGCATCGACAGAGAGGCGTACATGACGCTGGATCTTGTCGAAAATGGAGCCCTGGTCACCGTATGCCTGCGACAGCATCTGGTTCACAAAGCGTTCGATCTCGGCCAGCACCTCATCTACCAACTCCTCGCGGGTGTTGAAATAGTTGAAGACGGTAGCCACAGAGACCTTGGCCTGTTCGGCTATCTCGGCGTGACCTGCACGGCCAATGCCGCGACGGGAGAACACCTCGATGGCACATTCCATCAATTGGGAGCGACGAGCTTCCGGCGACAGCCGGGTACGACGTCTTATTTCTGCGCGTGGTTCCATAGTTTTTATCATCTAATAGTTATTGATTATGGTGTTTATAGTATTTTAACTAATCATGCCTGAGTGCCTGCTAACTCTATCAATTAAAATAAGCTGATAAAAGCACCACGTATCTCTAGCACCCTTCGACATGAGTGGTAGAATCATCGGTTTTGATATTCATGAACGGCCAAATCCCCTTTGGCCTTATGGGAGTAAGTGATGAAACACACCGTCGAGGTGATGATCTCCGAGGCTGAAATCGCCGCCCGGATCGCCAAATTGGGTGAAGAGATCACCGCCCGCTATCAGGGTTCTGACGAAGTCGTGATGATTGCGCTGCTGCGCGGTTCCTGCATCTTCCTGGCCGACCTCTGCCGCCAGTGCCAGCTGCCCATCACTCTGGACTTCATGACAGCCTCCAGCTACGGCTCCGGCATGCACAGCACCCGTGACGTCCGCATCCTCAAAGACCTGGACGATGACATCAAGGGCAAGGATGTGGTGATCGTGGAAGACATCATCGACACCGGTTACACCCTCAACAAGGTGCGCGAGATCCTCTCCCTGCGCGAGCCGAAATCCCTGGCCATCTGCACCCTGCTGGACAAACCCTCCCGCCGCGAAGTGCAGGTGCCGGTCGACTGGATTGGCTTCGCCATTCCGGACGAATTCGTGGTCGGCTGTGGCATCGACTACGCCCAGAAGTACCGCAACCTGCCGTTTATCGGCAAAGTGGTACCCCAGGAGTAAGCCAGGTTCAGGAATATCACGGGTGAAGCGGTCTTGCGCCCTTTACTCTGTGCAGGCGGCCTTGGCCGCCTTTTCTGTATCGAGCCGGATTCAACCATCACAGAGGTTGCAATGAACGCATTGGAAATCAGCGGCCTGAAAAAGACCTATCAGGGGGGCGTCGAAGCCCTTAAAGGCATCGATCTTACCGTCAGGCAGGGGGATTTCTTCGCCCTGCTCGGCCCGAACGGCGCGGGCAAGTCCACCACCATCGGCGTCATCAGCTCGCTGGTGAACAAGAGCGCCGGCAAGGTGAAGGTGTTTGGCTACGACATCGACAGCGATCTCGAACAGGCCAAGGCCCAGCTCGGACTGGTGCCGCAGGAGTTCAACTTCAGCCAGTTCGAGAAGGTGATCCAGATTGTCACCCATCAGGCCGGTTTCTATGGCGTGCCCAAGGCGGAAGCCAAGATCCGCGCCGAGAAGTACCTGCGCCAGCTCGATCTGTGGGAGAAGCGCGACATGCCAGCCCGCACTCTCTCAGGCGGCATGAAGCGTCGCCTGATGATCGCCCGCGCCCTGATGCACGAGCCCAAGCTGCTGATCCTCGATGAACCGACCGCCGGGGTCGATATCGAGATCCGCCGCTCCATGTGGACCTTCCTCAAAGATCTCAACGAGCAGGGTGTCACCATTATTCTCACCACCCACTATCTGGAAGAGGCGGAGATGCTCTGCCGCAACATCGGCATCATCGACAAGGGTCGTCTGATCGAGAACACCAGCATGAAGAATCTGCTGGGCAAGCTGGGTCGCGAGACCTTCCTGCTCGACCTTGCGCCAGGTTCTGCCGTACCCGAGGTGCCAGAGTTCAACGGCCGCATGCCGGATGAGCGCACCCTTGAGGTGGATCTCGACAAGAGCCAGTCACTCAACAGCCTGTTCGAGCAGCTGTCGAACCAGCAGGTGCAGGTCGTGAGCATGCGCAACAAGGCCAACCGGCTGGAAGAGCTGTTCGTCAATCTGGTCGAAGAGGGGAGAAAAGCATGAATCTGGCCATCTATTACATCGCCTTCAAGAGCATTCTGGCCAAAGAGGTGAGCCGCTTTACCCGGATCTGGATCCAGACCTTGGTGCCACCGGCCATCACCATGAGCCTCTACTTCGTCATCTTCGGCAACCTGATCGGTTCGCGCATCGGTGACATGGGTGGCTTCACCTACATGGAGTTCATCGTGCCCGGCCTCATCATGATGTCGGTGATCACCAACTCCTACTCCAACGTCGCCTCCTCCTTCTTCAGCGCCAAGTTCCAGCGCAATATCGAGGAGATGCTGGTGGCGCCGGTGCCCAACTACGTCATCATCGCCGGCTACGTGGGCGGTGGCGTGGCGCGCGGCCTCTGTGTCGGCCTTATCGTCACCCTGGTGTCGCTGTTCTTCGTGCCGCTGCAGGTCCACCATCTGTTCAGCGTCTGCTTCACCGTACTGCTCACCGCCATCCTCTTCTCGCTGGGGGGGCTCATCAACGCGGTGTTTGCCAAGACCTTCGACGATATCAGTATCATCCCCACCTTCGTGCTGACGCCGCTCACCTATCTGGGCGGAGTGTTCTACTCCATCAGCCTGCTGCCCCCCTTCTGGCAGAGTGTCTCCCAAGTGAACCCCATCATCTACATGGTGAACGCGTTCCGTTACGGCTTCCTCGGCATCTCCGACGTGCCGCTCGGCACCGCCTACCTCATCATCATCGGCTTTATCGTGGCCCTCTACGGTATCGCCTGGTGGCTTATCTCCCGGGGTACCGGACTGCGCCACTGATGACCAGAACGGGCACCTCGCGGTGCCCGTTTTTTATTCCCCCTGTAGCCCCTTCAACCTGCCAGCCCCCTTCCCAATAACCAGCCTGTCATTAAGGAGTTACCTGACACCTTGTGATCCACCGCAATTTTCGAATTACCCCCA
Organism: Aeromonas sp. 600886; assembly: GCF_049174935.1. Lineage (NCBI taxonomy): Bacteria > Pseudomonadati > Pseudomonadota > Gammaproteobacteria > Aeromonadales > Aeromonadaceae > Aeromonas > Aeromonas sp. 600886. Next base: position 75,945 of record NZ_JAAKUB010000010.1, read on the forward strand.
AAGGTATAATTCTCGCGGTTGGATGTGCCGTCACGGATGGCCCGTCCGTCTCTTCATTTCTCTCATCAGGGCAGGATCGCCTATGTCACTTATCACCGAGTTGCCAGCCATATTCGATAGTTTTTCAGATGCCCGTCGGCAGGGCTTTCTGGCTGTAATGGCACTCAAGGAGCGACAGATCCCCCTGATCGGTACCTACTGCACCTTTATGCCGCAGGAGGTGGCGATAGCCGCCGGCGCCGTGGTGGTATCGCTCTGCTCCACCAGCGACGAGACCATCGAGGAGGCCGAAAAGGATCTGCCCCGCAACCTCTGCCCGCTCATCAAGAGCAGCTACGGGTTCGGCAAGACCGACAAGTGCCCCTACTTCTACTTCTCCGATCTGGTGGTAGGGGAAACCACCTGCGACGGCAAGAAGAAGATGTACGAGTACATGGCCGAGTTCAAACCGGTGCATGTGATGCAGTTGCCCAACCGCGCCGATGACGAGGCCTCCCGCACCCTGTGGCGCAGCGAAATCGTCCGCTTCAAGGAGTTGCTGGAGCAGCAGTTCGGCAAGCCCATCAGCGAGCAGGCATTGCGAGACGCCATCGTGCTGAAAAACCGCGAGCGCCGCGCGCTGGCCGATTTCTACCGGCTGGGCCAGCTCAATCCGCCGGCACTCAGCGGTACCGACCTGCTCAAGGTGGTCTATGGTGCAACCTTCCGCTTCGACAAGGAGCAGCTCATCAGCGAGCTGCAGGAGATGACCCGCAGCATCAAGGTCGAGTATGCCGAAGGCAAGCGGCTTGATGCCCGCCCGCGCATCCTCATCACCGGCTGCCCCATCGGCGGCGCGGCCGACAAGGTGGTGCGCCTTATCGAGGAGCACGGCGGCTGGGTGGTGGGTTACGAGAACTGCACCGGCGCCAAGGCGACCGAGCAGTGCGTCAGCGAAGAGGGCAACCCGTTCGATGCGCTGACCGACAAGTATCTGGCCATAGGCTGCTCCTGCATCTCTCCCAACCACCAGCGCATGAATCTGCTGAGCCAGATGGTGGAGGAGTATCAGGCGGACGGAGTGATCGATGTGATCCTGCAGGCTTGCCACACCTATGCGGTGGAGTCGCTCGCCATCAAGCGCCATGTGCGCGAACGCCACGGTATCCCCTACATGGCAGTCGAGACCGACTACTCCAGCGCCGACAAGGGACAACTGGCGACCCGGCTGGCCGCCTTTATCGAGATGCTGTAAGGAGGCGCCGTGTCACTCTCCATCGGGATTGACTCGGGCTCCACCGCGACCAAGGGGATCCTGTTCGACAGCCGGGATGGCGGGCGTATCGTCCGCCGTTTTCTGGTGCCGACCCCCTTTCGTCCGCTGGCTGCCATCGAGCAAGGCTGGGAGGAGCTCTCGGCCGATTTGCCCCAACGACCTTATCTGACGCTGACCGGCTATGGCCGGGATCTGGCGTCGTTCGCCGATCGCCGAGTCACCGAGATCTCCTGCCACGGGCTGGGCGCTCGCCTGCTCTGCCCATCGGTACACACCGTCATCGACATCGGCGGGCAGGACAGCAAGGTGATCCAGCTCGATAGCGACGGCAACCTCACCGATTTTCTGATGAACGACAAGTGCGCCGCCGGCACCGGTCGCTTTCTCGAGGTGATCACCCGCACTCTGGGTGCTCGGGTCGAGCAGCTTGACGAACTGCTGCAAGGGGCCGAGCCCCACGACATCAGCAGCATGTGTACCGTGTTTGCCGAATCGGAGGCTATCAGCCTGCGCTCGGCGGGCATTCCGGCCGAGTCAATCCTGGCCGGTATCGTCCGCTCCATGGCCCGGCGCAGTGCCAACTTTATCGGCCGCCTCGGCGCCCGACCGAGCGTACTCTTTACCGGCGGTGTCAGCCACTGCGCCACCTTCCGCCACTATCTGGCCGAAGGGTTGGGCTGCGAAGTGGCCACCCACCCGGATGCCCAGTTTGCCGGTGCGCTGGGTGCCGCCCTGTTCGGCGCGCGCGCCAGCACGGGAGGCAAATCATGAATCAGGAGTTTCTCTACCTGTTCCACTCTACCCTCGGCACGGTCAGACTGCGCAAGCGGCTGGAGCAGCACAACCAGTCGTTTCGGGTCTGCGACGTGCCGCGCCTGCTCAGCGCCGGCTGTGGCCTCGCCATTCGCCTCCACTGCCCGCCAGATGAGTGGCAACAGTGGTGTCAGAACGGTGAAACCGCTGCCGTCTTTCGCTGCGAAGCGGACGGCGACTATCAGGAGCTGGCCCGCTATCCGGCCGATAGCCCGGACATGGCGAAGCAAACGCCTGTGGCTGGCAGTCGGAGTCATGGATGATAAAGAGCTCTCCCATGGCCGTTTATCTGCGCATGCTGGCCAATCTGGCGCTGGGGGGATTCTTCCTCGCCTCCGCCGGGTTCAAGCTGATATCCTCCGCCCTGTTTGTCGAACAGATCGCGGCCTTCGGACTGATCTGGCCACCGCTGATCCCGTTTGCCGCCTGGGGGCTGATTGCCCTTGAGCTCTGCGCAGGCCTCGCGGTGATCGCCAACCAGCGCTGGGGGCTCTGGCTGGTGATCGGGCTGCTCGCCCTGTTTATTCCGGTGTTGGGCTATGGCGTTGCCATCGGGCTCGACATCTCTTGCGGCTGTCTGGGCAGGGCTGATCTCAGCTCATTGCCGGAGGCCATTGTGCGGGATCTGCTGCTACTGACGCTTGCGGGCGCCCTGCTGCGAACTTCCCGCCCCGTTTTTCCCGTTCCAAAGGAGTAGTGACATGATGACATTGCGATCCCGCACTCTGCTGGCCTCGCTGATCGCCGCCAGCTTTGCCCTCGCGGGCTGTGGCGACAACCAGTTCGAGCAGGAGGTGAAGCTGGAACAATCGGCTGTACAGCTGGCACAGGAAGCGCAGCAGGGGGGCTATCAGCTGCTGACCGTGGCCGAGCTGAAGACCCGGATGGACAAGGGCGAGGAGCTGGTGATCATCGACACCATGCCCTATGAGGACTCCTACAAGAAGGAGCACATCCCGGGCGCCAAGAACTTTGCCTTTGTGAAAGAGGCCAAGGCTGGTGACAACTGGAGCGAGATCGTCGAGGGAAGCGGCACGGCGGAACAGTTCCAGGCACTGCTGGGTGAAGACAAGTCCCGCCCGGTGGTGATCTACTGCGGCTTCGTCAAGTGCGGCCGCAGCCACAATGCCGCCGCCTGGGCGGTGACTCAGGGCTATCAGCAGGTCTATCGGGTGCCGGGCGGCATCTTTGCCTGGAAAGGGGCCGGTTACACCGTCTCTGCCGAGTAACCGCGTTTGCTCACAAGGCAACACAGCCGATATGAAAGAAGCCCGCAACTGCGGGCTTCTTTCATATTGGGCAACACTCGGGGTTAGCTGGCGGCCTGCACCTGCGGCTGCTCCGCTTGGGCCAGCTGTTGCTTGCCCAGCAACCGCTTGGTGATCATCGCCGCCATGATGGAGCCGTTGACGTTGAGGGCGGTACGGCCCATGTCCACCAGCGGCTCAATGGCGATCATCACCCCCACCAGCGCGATGGGGAAGTTGAGGGTGGAGAGCACGATAAGCGCAGCGAAAGTGCCGCCACCGCCGACGCCAGCCACCCCGATGGAGCCCAGCGCAATGACCGGCAGCAGAGTCAGCAGGAACAGGGGATCAAACGGGTTGATGCCGAGCATGGGGGCAATCATCGCCACCATCATGGCCGGATAGATGCCGGCGCAGCCGTTCTGGCCGAGGTTGGCACCGAACGAGGCGGCAAAGTTGGCGATGCTGGCGGGCACGCCAAGACGTTGCTGGGTCTCGATGCTGAGCGGGATGGAGGCGGCGCTGCTGCGGGAGATAAAGGCGAAGGTGAGCACGCCCCACACTTCCCGCAGATAGTGGAGCGGGTTCTGACCGATCAGCAGCAGGATCACCATGTGCACCGCAAACATCGCCAGAATGGCGACATAGCAGACCAGAATAAAGCCGAGCAGGCTGAGGATCTCGCTCAGGGGATAGTGGGCCACCACCCGGGCGATCAGCGCCATCACGCCATAGGGGGTGAGCGCAATCACCACCCGCACCATCTTCATCACCCACAGTTGCAGGGTGTCGATGGCGACGGCGGCGCGAGCACCAGTCTCTGGATGCTCCGCCTTCAACTGCAGCAGGGCAACCCCCGCCAGCACGGTGAAGATCACCACCCCGATCACCGAGAGGCCGCGGCTACCCGCCATATCGGCGGCAAAGTTGGTGGGCACCAGCGAGAGCAGCAGAGCCGGCAGGGTCTGGGCACTGTCGATGGTGCTCATATTCTGTTGCAGCGCTGCGCTGTCGCTGCCGTGGCTCAACAACCCGGCTGCGGTGAGACCGCTCAGGTGGGTCACCGTCATTCCCACCACACCGGCGATCATCACCAGAGTCAGCATGGAGCCGATCAGCACGGCGCTGATCTTGCCGAGAGACTGGGCCTGCTCCAGCTTGTTGATGGCGGAGAGGATGGAGGTGAACACCAGCGGCATCATCACCACCTTGAGCAGGCTGACATAGCCGCCGCCGATGATATTGACCCACTCCAGGGTCTGCTGAACGCCGGCATCATCGGCACCCCAGCCCAGTTGCAGAACCAGCCCGAACAGGGCGCCAAGCAGCAGACCCGCAAGCACCTTGCGCGAGAGCGGCAAACCGGTAGGCAACCGGGTAAGAGCAAAACAGAACAGACAGAAAACAAGCGATGCAATCAGGACAAACATCATGAATACCTGTAGCGGCCATCAGGCCGAAAGTGGATAGAAACGAAGGGAAATGCGGGCTGGGCCGCAGAACAAAACGCCGGAATGCAGGAGAGTGCAGGCGTGAAAAAGCAGCGGACGCCCAAGAGGGCGCCCGCTGGCAATCGGGGGTATTACTTCTTTACGGGGGCGTCGTACTGTTCGGGTTCGTCGCTATAGACGCAGACATTCCACTTCGCGGCCAAACCATCTTCCGCCAGACAGTAACGCTCGAAGAAAGCCTTGATCTCCGCGCGCTGGCAGTGCGCCTCGAAAGAGGCCATATCTTGCCAAATCTCGTTGAACACGATGGGGAAACTCTCCCCCTCGGCAAACGGGCTGGCGATGTGGCGGGTCACCCGATATTGCAGGCAACCATCTTCACGCAGGGTGTTGGGCTCGAGCGCCTGCAGCACCTGAAACAGGGCCTGCTCCTGACCGGGTTTGGGCAGGAATTGGGCAATGCAGTAAACCTTCTTGGACATGGGGTCCTCCTGGTTGTGGCGGGCTCAGGCTTGCTGCAGCGTGACCACTTGATTGTCGATAAGGCGGGCCTTGCCAAGATAAGCGGCCATCAGGATCACCAGCTGCGCGCTCTCGTCAGTGGCGGATTCGAGGGTGGCGGCATCGACGATGTCGATGGCATCGGTACGAAAACCGGCGTTGTCGAGACGCTGGCTGGCCTGCGCCACCAAGGAGGGCAGGTGGTGATCACCCGCTTCGATCTGCTCGGCGATCCAGTTCATTGTGCGCGCCAGCTCGGGTGCAATGGCCCGCTCGGCGGCAGTCAGGTAGCCGTTGCGGGAAGAGAGTGCCAGCCCGTCTTCGGCCCGCACGGTGGGCACGCCGACGATCTCGATGGGCATCGCCATGTCGGCCACCATCTTGCGAATAAGCGCCAGCTGCTGGTAATCCTTCTGGCCAAAGCAGGCCACATCCGGCTGTACCAGATTGAACAGCTTGGTAACGACGGTGCTGACCCCACGGAAGTGACCCGGACGCAGCGCCCCCTCCAGCAGATTGGAGAGACCCGGCACCTCGACGAAGGTCTGGCTGGCCAGCCCCTGCGGATACATGATCTCCGGGGTCGGGGTGAACACCATATCGACCCCGGCCGCTTCCAGCGCAGCGCAATCCTGCTCCAGAGTGCGCGGGTAGTTGGCAAGATCCTCGGCCTTGTCGAACTGCATCGGGTTGACGAAGATGCTGACCACCACTTTCTCGGCGTGGCTGTGCGCCTCTTTCACCAGCGTCAGGTGGCCCTGATGCAGGTTGCCCATGGTGGGCACGAATGCGATGGCACGCCCTTCACGGCGCCATTGGCTGATCTGCTCACGCAGAACGACGGGATTATTTACGACCAACATCAGCAGTTCACCTTCCGATAAATCAAAAAGAGAGACGGGTTGCATCTACCGGTAGCACTCGGGCGGGATGAAGCACGAAAATGGCTATCAGCAGTTCACCTTTAGATGAATCAATAAGATACGGATTAGCTATACGGGTTAACTGTGCGAGGCTGAGAAGCAGAGACGGGGGCCGCAGCCCCCATCATGCAACTGCCAGGGTCAGTTGAAGCTGTGCTCCGGGCCGGGGAAACTCCCCTCGCTCACCTGCTGGACATAGAGGCGGATGGCGGCACGCACATCGCCGGTCTCGGCCAGGAAGTTCTTGGTGAACTTGGGCACATAGCCAGAGGTGACGCCAAAGGCATCGTGCATCACCAAAATTTGACCATCGGTCGCGGGGCCGGCACCAATGCCAATCACCGGGATGCGAAGCGCCTTGGTGATGCGCTCGGCCAGCGCAGTGGGCACACACTCGAGCACCAGCAGCTGGATACCGGCCGCTTGCAGTTCGAGGGCCTGGCGGTAGATCTCCTGCGCCTGAAACTCGTCACGCCCCTGCACCTTGAAGCCGCCAAAGACATGAACGGATTGCGGGGTGAGACCGAGGTGACCACACACAGGCACCCCGTTGCGGGTAAGGTGACGGATAGAGTCACAGAGCCAGTCGCCCCCTTCCATCTTGACCATGCGGGCACCGGCCGCCATCAGGCGGGCAGCGTTCTGGTAAGTCTGCTCGGGGGTGGCGTAGCTCATGAACGGCATGTCGGCGACCACCAGTGCCTTGCTGGCACCGCGCGCCACACAGCGGGTGTGATAGACCATCTCATCCATGTTGACCGCCAGGGTATCCTGACCCCCTTGCAGCACCATGCCCAGCGAATCGCCGATAAGCAGCACGTGGGCCCCCTCGTCGTCGAACAGCTTGGCAAAGGTGGCATCATAGGCGGTGATGGCGGTGAACTTTTGACCTTCCTGCTTCATCTTCAGCAGGCTGGCGGTGGTGATCTTGCTCATAGAGGCTCCTGTACGTCTGCACGCGGGGCAATGATGGCCAAATCATTGTGCGGGCAGCGGGCAACCAGTCGGGCGAGCGGGGTGCCGCAGGGCAGCACCAGAGCAGGCGCAATTTCGGCAAGAGGCAGCAGCACGAACTCCCGCTCCTTCATGCCGTAGTGGGGTACGATCAGGCGCTCATGGTTGATCACCTGATCCCCATAGAGCAGCAGATCGAGATCCAGAGTTCTCGGCCCCCACCGCTCATCTTTGCGCACACGTCCCTGTTCCAGCTCGATTTTTTGTAATTGATCCAGCAGCGCAAGGGGTGCGAGCCGGGTGTTGAGCCGGACCACGGCATTGACGTAGTCCGGTTGGTCAGCAGGCCCCATGGGGCGGCTGCTGTAAAACGACGAGGCCTGCACCAGCACAGATTCCGGCAACCTTGCCAGGGCGGCAACGGCGCGACGAGCCTGACCCAGCGGATCAGACAGGTTGGAACCAATGGCGATGAAGACCTCGGTCATCACGTCTGTGGTCACTCGGCCGTTTTCGGTTTACGACGGCGCGGGCGGCGGCGGTTGCGGCTGTTGCTGCTGCGCTTCTCGCCATCTTGGCTACGGGCTTCGCCGGCCCGACCGCGCTCACCGCCGGCCGGGCGACGGGTCGCTTCACGCTGCAGTTGCGGGCGCACATCCGGATTGGAGGCAACATAGCGCTCCCACCAGCTGGCCAGCTCGCCGAGACCGCGCTCGACCCGGTTGCGCAGCAACAGGAAGTCGAACGCCGCGCGGAACTTGGGATGCTCCATGGCGCGCTCGGGATGCTTGCCCTGACGACGGGTCAACCGCTGTTGCAGTGCCCAGATGTCGCGGACATCGGTGGTGAAACGGCGGGGAACGGCGATGATCCGCACCTGATTGTCCAGCACCTCGTTGATCGCCAGCATGAACGCGTCATACCAGGGCAGGCCGCTCTCGTTCTCCAGCACCCGACCACGGGCCTCGACGCAGCCCCACAGCAGGGTGGCGTAGAGGAAGGCGGGAGTGACGCGTTTATCTTCACGAACGCGGGTATCGGTATCGATCAGTGCCTGCTCGATAAACTGCTCGTAGGGCGAGTTGCCGTGCGGGGTAAACAGCGCAGCCACTTGCGGGAAGAGCTGTTGGAACAGGCCATACTCACGCAGCAGCTTGTAGGTCGCCAGACCGTCGCCAGCCAGGAACAGCTTGAGGGTCTCCTCAAACAGGCGGGCTGCAGGGATGTCTTGCAGCAGAGGCGCCAGCTCCTTGATGGGGGCGGCGGTACGCGGGCTGATGGTCATATCCAGCTTGGCGGCAAAGCGCACGGCGCGCAGCATACGCACCGGATCTTCACGATAACGGGTCTCGGGATCGCCGATCAGCTCAAGCTTGCGCTCGGCCAGATCTTCCAGACCCCCTTCGAAATCGTGCAGGGTGAAATCTTTGGCGCTGTAGTAGAGGGCGTTGACGGTAAAGTCGCGGCGCTCGGCATCCTCTTCGATGGTGCCGTAGACGTTGTCGCGCAGCAGCATGCCTTCATCAGACTGGGCCGACACATGTTTGCTGGTATTGACCTGATGGTGGTGACCCCGGAAGGTGGCCACTTCGATCACGTCACGACCAAAGACAATGTGGGCCAGGCGGAAACGACGGCCAATCAGGCGGCAGTTGCTGAACAGCGCCTTGATCTGCTCCGGCGTCGCATCGGTTGCGATGTCGAAATCCTTGGGCGTCTTCCCGAGCAGCAGATCCCGGACTCCGCCGCCGACCAGGTAGGCCTCATAGCCCCCTTTGTTCAGGCGATAGAGCACCTTGAGTGCATTCTCGCTGATCTCTTTGCGCGAAATAGGGTGCTGATCACGGCTTAAGGTACGACGTTGACCGGCGACACGGGCTGGAATGGGGGATTCCACCGACTGCTCGCCGTCTTCCTTGCCGAGCACCTTGCGGCAAAAGTTTGCGATCTGGGAAAAAATGGTACACCTCTTCATGACTTCTAAATTGACGGGAGGCCAAAAAATAGCGGCCTATCATAGCTCACGCCTAACCAAATGAAAAACCGTGCTGACAATTGATCCCGCATGAAACCGTCCGCCAGCGAAAATAGCGGTCAATCTGCACATAGCTCACACCTGACCAAATGAAAAACCGTGCTGAAAATTGATCCCGCATGAAACCGTCTGCCAGCGAAAATAGCGGTCTATCAGCGCCCAGCTCACGTCCTATTACACGAAAACCGGCTCTCTTTACTCTATGTCCAGCGGGATTTTCTCGCTGGCGGGCACCCGTTCGAGCTGCCAGTTAGCGATACCCCACCGGATGATCTCGTCGATCCGGCTCGCCATCAGCTCGGGCGGCGGGCACTGGCCGAGGAAGTGCAGCGCCTGCCACAGGGCCGGTCGCACCTCATCGAGCGCCAGGGCCGGCGCATGGTTCTGCTTGGAGAGCTTGTTGCCATCGGCCAGTACCGCCAGCGGCAGGTGCACCCAGTCGGGCACCGGCGCCCCCAGGGTCTGGTAGAGGGCAATCTGGCGCACCGTGGGCTCCAGCAGATCGGCACCGCGCACTATCTCGGTGATGCCGCTGTCCATATCATCCACCACCACTGCCAGATTGTAGGCGTAAAGCCCGTCGCGGCGGCGGATAATAAAATCCTCCTCGGCAAGCGCCGCCGGGACCGCGATATGGCCCTGCAAGCGATCGTCGAAGTGGTAGACCGGATGGTGCTGGCGCAGCCGGGCGGCGCAACCTTCGGCCGCAAGCCCGAGGGTGCGGCAGTGGCCGCTGTAGAGACCGCCCGCGGCCATGATTTCTCGCCGGGTGCAGCGGCACCAGTAGAGATCCCCCGCCCGATAGAGCTGGTCGATGATCTCGTCATAACGACTATGGCGCGCGCTCTGGAACATCACCTCCCCATCCCACTCGAGGCCATATGCCTCAAGGGTTTTGAGGATCAGGTGCGCTGCCCCCGCCATTTCCCGCGGCGGATCGATATCTTCGATGCGAACCAGCCAGCGCCCCTGCTGCGCTCTGGCCTGCAAAAAGCTGCCGAGGGCGGCGATCAGCGAACCGAAATGAAGCGGGCCTGAGGGTGAGGGGGCAAAGCGGCCGACATAGGGGCGCACAAGGGGTGAGGACGGGAAATTCACTGGCATGACTATTCGGGTAAGCGATTCATTGAGGCTGCATTCTGGGGCGCGACCGCCAAAAGCTCAATAAAAAAGGGAGCCCGCGAGCTCCCTTTTTCATATACCAGAGGGTCGGGATCAACCGGCCATCTGTTTTTCCTTGATCTCGGCCAGCGTCTTGCAATCGACACAGAGGTCGGCAGTCGGACGGGCTTCCAGACGACGGATACCGATCTCGATACCGCAGTGTTCGCAGTAACCGAAATCATCGTCTTCAAGCAGCTGCAAGGTCTTCTCGATCTTCTTGATCAGCTTGCGTTCACGGTCGCGGGTACGCAGTTCAAGAGCGAACTCTTCTTCTTGCGCGGCACGATCCACGGGATCCGGGAAGTTGGCAGCCTCGTCTTTCATATGGTCGACGGTACGATCAACTTCCTGCATCAGTTGGTTGCGCCAGGCACCCAGGATCTTGCGAAAATGCGCCTTTTGTTGGTCATTCATGTACTCCTCACCCGGCTTTTCCTGGTAAGGCGCGACACCCGCAATGGCCAGGGGGCCCAGAGATTTCCTGTTTTCGCCTGTTGGCATGCCCTGTCTCCTAATTCAGCACGCTACCCGTGCCATCCATAAATTGAGGGCGACATCTATAGCAGAAGGGTAACGGGTAAGCAAACGAGCCGTACCAATAATGTTACCCACTCCAATATTTATGCACTCCCCTCGGGTAACAGGTGACCAGATTCAAACGGGATAAACCCTTGAGCCACCATGCCTTGCACCCCAACATGGGGCCGATAGCATAAAATTTCAACCCCCGCCGCGATTGCCTGCTCAATTAGCAGACTATAGTGCGGATCTATATGGGTTGCAGGGCGCATCCGGCTTATTCCGGAGTGCAACACCATAAAGAGCAGCACGGCCCTGTGGCCCGCCGCTTTCATCGCCATCAACTCGCGCAAATGCTTGGCACCACGGGCGGTGACCGCATCGGGGAAGTAGCCCATGCCAGCCTCCTCCCGCTCGTCGAGCAGGGTGACCGATTTTACCTCGATGTAACAATTGCCCTTTTCGTCATCTTCCAGCAACAGATCGATGCGACTGTTCTCTTCGCCATACTTCACCTCGGTGCGCAACCGGCTGTACCCCGCCAGCGGAGCGATAGCCTCCTGCTCGATCAGCTCGCGGGCGATCTGGTTGGCGCGCGCCGTGTTGACGCAGATAAAGTGGCCCGCCGGGCTCTCGGCGATCTCCCAGCTGTTGGGCAGCTTGCGCTTGGGGTTATCGGAAGTGGAGTACCAGACCCGGGTGCCCGGATCGGCACAACCGGTCATGGCACCGGTATTGGCGCAGTGGATAGTGATGACCTCGCCGTTATCGAGTTGCACATCGGTCAGAAAGCGCTTGTAGCGGGCCACCAGCTGGCCCGATTGCAGGGGGGGATCAAAGATCACGGGTTAGCCCTCCGCGCATCTTCTTTTACCCGGGCGCGCAGCGGCCAGCAGGCAAGCGGCTCGTAGCGCACCCCGTCCGGGGTCGAGATGGATTGATAGAGGCAGAACTCATCGGCCTGCAGCAGAAAATTTGGGGCAGGCAGGATGGCAGGCGCCTCGACCGCCTTGCGCGACAGGGTGACATGGGGGCGATAACCCTGCTCGCCATTGCCAAGACGCAACTTCTCGCCGTGGCGGCGCAGCGCCTTTGCCAGCACGGTCAGCTCGTTGGGCCACTCCTTCGGGCCAATCCAGGCAGCCTTGGCCCGGCTGAACCAGCCGGTCTCATCCAGCCTGATGGAGAGCGGCGGACAGTGCTGGCGCTCTACGGCGGCGATCAGGCGGCGGGTAGTCAACTCGTCAGCCTCACCCAGAAATGCCAGGGTCAGGTGGAGGTTGGCTTGCGGCACCGGCTGACCGGGCCAGGGCTGCTGATCGCGCCAGGCGATGAGCTCGGGGGCGAGCTCCTTGACGGGCAGGGCAAAGAAGAGTTTGGCCATGTGGTGATAATGCCTTTTTCACGCTCATTGGATGGGCCCATTCTATGGCAGCCATCCGGCCATGTCTCGCCACCCTCCCGCCCGAGTGACCATCTGCGCACATCCACTCACGGTGGCGCGGGTGGCTGTGGCAGAATAGGCTCCGTTTTACCGGTTGCCACAGAAGGTGCTCATCGCTTTGTCCCAGCTCCCCATCGTTTCGGTATTACCCGAACTCTTTGCCGCCCTCGACAGCCACACCAGCGTGATCCTGCAGGCGCCACCCGGCGCGGGCAAATCGACCCTGCTGCCGCTGGAGCTGGTGCGTCAGAACCGGCTGCCCGGCCGCATCATCATGCTGGAGCCAAGGCGCCTCGCGGCGCGCAATATCGCCACTTTTCTGGCGCGCCAACTGGGGGAGAAGGTGGGCGAGCGCATCGGCCTGCGGGTGCGTGGCGAGAGCCGCACCAGCTCAGCGACCCGGCTCGAGATCGTCACCGAAGGGGTGCTGACCCGTATGTTGCAGCAAGACCCTGAGCTGAATGGCGTCTCGCTGGTCATCTTCGATGAGTTCCACGAACGCAGTCTGCACGCCGATACCGCGCTGGCCTTCGCCATCGAGAGCCAGCAAGGGCTGCGCGATGACCTAAAGCTCTTGGTGATGTCCGCCACCCTGGATGGCATGGCACTCGAGACCTTGTTGCCGGATGCCCCTGTGGTTCGCTCCGAGGGGCGTGGCTTCCCTATCGATTACCACTACCGCCCCGCCAACCGCCAGCAGTGGCTGGAGCCGCAGGTCGGCGCCGTGGTGCTCGAAGCGCTGGCCGAGCAAGATGGCAGCCTGCTGGTCTTTCTGCCGGGACAGGGTGAGATCGAGCGGTTGGCGCAATGGTTGGCAGACAAACTGCCGGACGACGTGACCCTCGCCCCCCTCTACGGCCGCCTCGACATGGCGGCGCAGCAGGCAGCCATCGAACCGGCGCCTGCCGGCCGCCGTAAGCTGGTGCTCACCACCAATGTGGCGGAGACCTCCCTCACTATTGAGGGGATTTCGGTGGTGATCGACAGCGGGCTGGAGCGACGCGCCTCATTCGATCTGAAAAGCGGTGTCACCCGACTGGAGACCCGCCAGATAGCCAAATCCTCCGCCACCCAGCGAGCCGGTCGCGCTGGTCGCCTCGGCCCCGGTGTCTGCTACCGGCTCTGGAGCAGCGAGGTGCAGGAGCGGCTCGCCGAGCAGAGCCCGCCAGACATCCTCACTCAGGAGCTGACCGGCCTGCTGATAGATGCCGCCCAGTGGGGGGCAAAGGTGGAAGATCTGCCGCTTCTCGATATGCCTCCCGCCGCCGCGGTGGCCAGCGCCCAGCGGCTGCTGGTGGCCCTTGGCGCCATGAAGCCGGAGGGTGAGCAACAACTCACTCCCGCTGGCCGCGCCATGGCCGCCTTCGGTACTCACCCTCGCCTCGCTCGCATGCTGCTGCGCGCCCGCGAGCTGGAGTCCGAGGGTCTGACAGGGATTGTCGCCGATGCCGCTTATCTGGTGGCGTTGCAGGAAGAAGATCTGCGAGGATCGGAGCGCCTCTCTGTGCTGTTCCACCGCCGTCAAAGTGCCCTGCGCCAGAGCGCGGCCCGCTGGTTTGAACGGCTTGGCGCCCGCCAAGCCACTGCGCAGGGTCAGTGGCTGGAGCTGCTCTCCGCCCTCGCCTGGCCGGATCGCATCGGCAAACTGCGTAGCGGCAGTCGTTATCAACTCAGTGGTGGGGTGAGCTGCGATCTGGTAGAAGGTCATCCCTGTCAGGGACAAGCCGCCCTTCTCGCCATCGAGATGGGGCAGAACGATCGCGGCAGCCGCATCTTTATCGCCGAACCGGTCGAGCTGGACGAGCTGGTACGCCTGCTGCCGGAACTGGTAAGCGAACGGCAGTGGTTCGACTGGGACGAGCGCGAGGAGCGGGTGCGCGCCGAGCGCCAGCAGGTGATCGGCGAGCTGGTGCTGAACCAACGACCGCTGACCGAACTCTCTGACGAGCAGAAAGGGCGCTGCCTGCTGCAAGGCATTCGCCGCAAGGGGCTGCATGTACTGCCTTGGGACGAGAGCAGCGAAGGGCTGCTGGCCCGCCTGCGCTGCGCCCGCGACTGGCTGCCCGATGAGGGGTGGCCCGCGATGGATGACGAGAGCCTGCTGGCCACGCTGGAACAGTGGCTGCTGCCAGCGGTGAGCGGCATGACCCGGCTGGAGCAGTTGAAAAAGCTCAATATGAGCGACATCCTGCGCCAATCCCTGCCCTGGCCGTTGCCCAAACGGCTGGACGAGGCGCTGCCGAGCCACTTTGCGGCACCGACCGGCAGCCGGGTACGGATCCGCTATCAGCCAGGGCAGGCACCGGTGATCCCGGTACGTATTCAGGAGATGTTCGGGCAAGGCTCGACCCCCTGCGTGGCCGATGGCCGGGTGCCGCTGGTAGTGGAGCTGCTCTCCCCCGCCCAGCGACCGCTGCAGATCACTGCCGATCTGGCCGCTTTCTGGGCAGGATCCTACGAACAGGTGAAAAAAGAGATGAAGGGGCGCTATCCCCGCCACTACTGGCCGGAAAATCCGCTGGAAGCGATGCCGACCAAAGTCACCAAGAAGAAGATGGGCATCTAGGTTCGGCGGGTTAATCCCGCTCGAACGTTCGCGAATGCGACATAACAAGTAGAAAGGAAAGCAAAGAGGATTTATGGCAACCCAACGACGCAAGCGTGCCCCCAAGAAGGCAGCGCCCAAACGCACCATCTGGCGCAAGCTGTTCTGGCTGGGCTTCAAGCTCTCCCTGGTGGTGGCGGCCTTTATGGTGGTGTTTGGCATCTACCTCGATACCAAGGTGCGCGAGCGCTTCGATGGCGAGAAGTGGCAGCTGCCGGTGATGGTCTACAGCCGCCCGCTGGAGCTCTACCCCAGCCAGCGCCTGTCGCGGGACCAGATGCTGCGCGAGCTCAACATGCTGAGCTACAAGCAGGTGCGCCAGCCTCACACGCCGGGTGAATACACCATCAACGGCAACCGCATCGAGCTGATTCGCCGTCCGTTCGAGTTCTATGACGGCGCCGATGGTGCCCGTGGCCTGCGCCTCACCTTCAACGGCCCGCGCCTTGAGGGGATCCAGTCGCTGGAGAACCAGCGCCAGCTCGGTTACGCCCAGATGGACCCGGTGCTGCTCGACCGCCTCAATACCGAGGATCGGGAAGATCGCCTGCTGGTACGCATCGCCGAGGTGCCCGACAGCCTGCTGGTGACCCTGCTCACCACCGAAGATCGCGACTTCTACCAGCATGGCGGCGTCTCGCCGGTGGCCATCATGCGCGCCATGTTCGCCAACCTGATCGCGGGTCGTACCGTGCAGGGGGGCAGTACTCTGACCCAGCAGCTGGCCAAAAACTTCTTCCTGACCCGTGAACGCAGCCTGTGGCGAAAACTGCAGGAAGCCTACATGGCAGTGCTGATCGACTATCGCTACAGCAAGGACGAGATCCTCGAGTCCTACCTCAACGAGGTCTATCTGGGGCAGAACTTCTCGCAAGGGGTCTATGGTTTCGGCCTCGCCTCCTACTTCTACTTCGGCATTCCGGTCAACGAGCTGGATATCGATCAGGTCGCCCTGCTGGTCGGTCTGGTGAAAGGCCCCTCCTATTACGATCCCTGGCGCTTCCCGGAGCGGGCCAAGACCCGCCGTGATCTGGTGCTGAAGCTGCTGATGGATCACGGCAGCCTGACTCAGGCAGAGTATGAACTGGCCAGCCGCCAGCCCCTCGGCATCATCGCCCGCGGCCAGATGAGTTATGGCCGCACCCCGGCCTTTATGGGACTGCTCAAGCGAGAGATCCAGAGCCGCTTCGGCGCCGATCTGCTCAAGCAGTCCGGCCTCAAGATCTTCACCAGTCTCGACCCCATTGCCCAGCACGCGGCCGAGCGGGCGGTCGAATCGGGCCTCGCCGATATCGAGAAACTGCGCGGCAAGAAAAAGCTGGAGGCGGCCATGGTGGTCTCCGACTGGCATAAGGGCGAAGTCGTCGCGCTGGTGGGTGGCCGGGATCCCCGCTACGCCGGGTTCAACCGGGCGCTGGATGCCCGCCGCCAGATCGGCTCGCTGGTGAAACCGGCGGTCTACCTGACCGGTCTCTCCAACGGCCTGACCCTGGCGACCCCGCTCAAAGATCAGCCGATCCGCATTCGCGGTCAGGATGGTCAGGTCTGGACACCGCAAAACTACGATCGCAAGTTCCGCCAGAGCGTGCCGCTGATGGATGCCCTGGCCAGCTCCCTCAACGTACCGACCGTCAATCTGGGTCTGCAGGTGGGGTTGGAGAAGGTAGTCGACACCCTGCACAAGCTGGGAGTCCAGCAGGAGATCCAGCCCTATCCGTCGCTGGTGCTGGGGGCGGTTGCCCTCTCCCCGCTGGAGGTGAACCAGATGTATCTGCCCATCGCCAATCAGGGACTGACCCAGCCGCTGTCGGCCATTCGCGCCGTGGTGAACGGAGATGGCAGCCTGCTCTATCAGCATGATCAGACCGCCAAGCGGGTCACCGACCAGCAAGCAAGCTGGCTGACCCTGTTCGCCATGACCAAGACGGTGAGTCAGGGCACGGCCCGCGCCCTCAGTGCCAAGTTCCCCGGCGCCACCATGGCGGCCAAGACCGGCACCACCAACGAGCTGCGCGACTCCTGGTTTGCCGGGATGGACAACAACGAACTGGTCAGTATCTGGGTCGGTCGCGACGACAACACCCCGGCGGGCTTGACCGGTGCCAGCGGTGCCCTGCAGCTCTTTAGCGGCTACATGAGCCAGCGCGGCGTCAACAGTCTTGGATTGAAGATGCCGGAAGGGGTCACCTGGGCCAACTTCTCCCGCGCCAGCGGCACCCGCGTCGCCAGCGACTGCCCGGGCAGCCTGCAGGTGCCGGCCAAAGCCTCCACCATGGGCTCCCCGGCCGGTTGCGCCAGCAGTGCGACGCCACGCAGTGCGCTGGATGACTGGTTCGGCGGTTTCTTCAACTAGATCAACGATACGGGCAACGCAGGCTGTCCGTTCACTATGCTGCTGACAAGGAAACACCATGACCTTTCCGCTGTTTGACGCCATCCACCATGTGGCTATCATCGCCAGCGATTACCCACGCTCGCGCCACTTCTACCACGAGGTGCTGGGGCTTCCCATCATCGCCGAGACCCTGCGCGAGGCGCGCCAGTCGTGGAAACTGGATCTGGCCCTGCCGGACGGCAGCCAGCTGGAGCTGTTCAGCTTCCCCTCGCCTCCCGAGCGCCCCTCCCGCCCCGAGGCGTGCGGCCTGCGCCATCTTGCCTTTCGGGTCAGCGATCTTGACCGGGTCATCGCCCATCTGCTGGCCCATCGGGTCGAGATAGAGCCGGTGCGGGTAGACGAGCTGACCGGCAAGCGTTTTACCTTCTTCGCCGACCCCGACGGCCTGCCGCTGGAGCTCTACGAAGCGCCGCGCTGAGCCTGAGTCGGTCAAACAGTCGGCCAAACAAAAAGCCGCCCGGCGAAACCGGGCGGCTTTTGTTATTGCTTCAGATTATCAGGCGGTAGTCAGCATAACGACTGCCAGCGCCATCACCATCATGCCAGCCCAGCCGATGGGCTTGAGCCGCTCACCGAAGAAGAGCAAACCGCCCAGCGCCGTACCGACGATGCCGATAGCCCCCCAGGTGGCGTAGGCAACAGCCAGGTCAATCTGGCCGCCACTTACCGCTTCCGAGAGCAGGGTAAAGGCGCCGAGTACCAGCATGATCCCCAGGAATCCCCACCCCTTGTAACGAAAACCCTTGGAGCGGTTGATGGCCATGTTGGCGCCGATATCGATCAGTGCGGCACCCAATACAATCACAAACGGACTCATGCTGTGGCCTCCGCTTCTACTGACTTGTCTGCGGGCTCATCATGGGTCTCCCCCATGGTCACCATAACAATCCCCACTATCGCGAGAGCCAGGCCAATCAGCTCCTGAACGGTCACATCGTAACCAAGGAACATGACCGACACTATGGTGATCAAGGTGATCCCGAGCCCCTCCCAGAGCGCAAACGCAATACCAATGGAGATTGTTTTGGCGGCTTTCGCCAGCAACCAGTACGAGAAGCCGATCAACAGCCACATCGGGATGTAATTCATCCAGCCAGCTCCCTGCTCGGGGATCATGGCCATGCTGGAGGTACCGGCGACCTCGGTCACGATGGCGCCGGTCAAAAACAGCCGGGCCAGAAACATACGACTTAATAACATATAAGATGCCTTTGTTGCTTCGACGGGAGAGATGGTAAACGGGGAGAAGCAACTCGCGACAATCGCTCAGCGTCGATTATTCCGACGCCACAGGTTTGCCTTGCCTTGGTTCGGCACGCTAAGGTGATGGTGAAAAAATCCGTCATGGCCTGTAAAAGATGAAGCTATATCAGATAGAACTCTTTGTAGAGTCAGCCAATAGCGGTTCTATTGCCAACACCGCCCGTCGCCTCGGCAAAAGCCGCAGCGCCGTCAGCACCGCCATCGCGGCGCTGGAAGTTGAGCTTGGCGTCGAACTTTTTGAACGAGGCGCCAATCAGAGTCGCCTGACCGAGATCGGCGAGCTGGTGCTTGATGATTGCACTCGCCTGCTGCAGGCAGCCAACAGCCTGCAGCAGAAGTGCAAACATTACGCCTCGGGGGCCGAAGTGGCGCTGCGGGTTGCCCGCGATGACGCCATTCCCGAGCCGGTGTGGCGCGAGATGCTGGCCAGCCTGCACAATCAGTTTCCCGGTACCAGTATCTCTCTGGTGCTCGCCTCCCCACCCGAACTACCGGCGCTGGTGGAAGAGGGGTTCGTCGATGCCGCCTTTGGCCTTATTACCGAGGATCAGGAGCGCAGCGGCCTCAACATCGATCTGCTCAACCCGATCCGCACCCTGATGGTGGTGGCGCCCAGCCATCCGCTGGCCGGACTGAAGCGGGTCAAACAGCAGGATCTGACCGATCACACCCAGGTCACTCTCTCGTATGTAGATGAATTTTCTGTAAAAAGCCTGCTACCTGTGGGAGGCCAGCATATAGGTCTCTCCAGCTTCGAGTTGATGCGCAACGCGGTCCTCGATGGGCTGGGCTGGGCAGTTCTCCCCTCGCCACTTATCCAGAGCCAGCTGCGACAAGGCACCCTGCTGACCCTGAAGCACAAGTTCAGCCTGCAGTGGCGAGACTATGGCGTCTATCTGGCAGAAAATGCCTATCACGGCAAAGTATTGGCCTGGTTGAAAAAATCGATCCAGAGTTATCTTGAGCCTTTCGAGTAAAGATGAAAGAGGCGGTGCCAGCTCACGATATCTGCTTATCCTGATGATCCTGACAGAGGTGATCGTGCATACTCTTCACATACTCATTGAGCGCCGGAGGCGTAACCGATATGAGCAGTGCCCAAGACAAGGACGATATCTGGCTGGATGACGACATCATCGAACTCGATGATGAAGAGGTCGTGGTCCCCAAGGCACTCAATCCCTGGCAAGTGCTGATCGTGGATGATGAGCCGGATATTCATCACGCCACCCGGCTTGCCCTCTCCAATATTCAATACAAATCTCGCCCGCTCGAGCTGCTCAACGCCTATAGTGGTGCAGAAGCCGCCACCATGCTGGAGGCCAATCCCAGGATTGCCCTGATCCTGCTGGATGTGGTGATGGAGACCGAAGATGCCGGTTTGCGGCTGGTGCACCGGATCCGCAACGAGATGCGCAACTCGCTGGTGCGGATCGTGCTGCGTACCGGCCAACCCGGTCAGGCACCGGAACAAAGGGTGATCCTCGATTACGACATCAACGACTACAAGACCAAGACCGAGTTGACGGTACAAAAACTCTTCACCACCGTCATCGCCTCCCTTCGCTCCTACGAAACCCTCAGCGCCATCGACAAGAGCCGACAGGGACTCGGCAAAATTCTGGAGGGCGCGGGCGATCTCTACCATCTCCATTCACTCAAGGAGTTTGCTTCCGGCGTGCTCAAACAGATCAGCGCCATTCTCGATGTGGGCACCGAAGGGGCCATCTGTGCCGAACGCCGTCCAGGCGAACATGGGCTTGAGATCCTGGCGGCAACCGGAGACTACGAGGCGCTGCTGGAGGAGAAGAGCCTTGATGAATTTTCTGCCCTGAAAGAGTCGGTCATGAAGGCGTTAAACGAGCGCTGCAACCGCTTTGAACACCCGCAGGACTCTCTCTATATTGCAGCCCAGAATGGCCGCGAGTTCGTGTTGAGCTTCACCCCGACCCAGCCTCTGGATCCTCTCGAGTGCGACCTGCTGGATGTCTTCTGCCAGCGCATCTCGGCGGCCTACGACAATCTCTATCTCTACAACCAGCTGCTTCGTGCCCAGGAGGCCACCGTGGTGGCGCTGGCGGCGCTGGCGGAGTTTCGTGATTCCGATACCGGCGAGCATGTCTTGCGGGTGCAGAAGCTCTCGGATGCCATCGTGGCCGAATTGAAGCAGATGGCGGTCTACCCGGAGCAACTGACTCCGGAGTTTGTCGAAATGATCGGTATGGCTTCCATCCTGCACGATGTGGGCAAGGTGGGCACCCCGGACCATATCCTGCACAAGCCCGGCCGTTTCGACCCGGAAGAGCGGGCCATCATGGAGCAGCACGCCGGCATCGGCGCCAATATCCTGCACAAGGCGGGCGAAATGGTGGAGGGAACCAGTTACCTCTCTCTCGGCGCCGAAATCGCCCGGGGCCACCACGAGCACTTCGATGGCAAGGGCTATCCGCTGCAGCTGGCTGGCCAGCAGATCCCGCTGTCGGCGAGGATAGTGGCGGTGGTCGATGTATTCGATGCCCTGCTCAGCAAGCGCCCCTACAAGGAGCCCTGGACGCTGGCGCAGACCATGGAGTATATCCAGTCCCGCTCCGGTACCCAGTTTGACTCTCATGTCGTAACAGCCCTGTCGCGACTGGTCAACGAGTCGAGACTCCCCTACTCGCTCTGACTCTCTGCACTTGCCACTCAGCATCCCTTGCCGGTGACCAAGGTCACCGGCAAGGCATCAAAACAGCTGTTTTGTTGCATCCTGCACACATCAACGCGCCGCAAACCGGCAACATCACCCTTCTTTGGCTGCGATATCAGCTGAAATATGGTCATTTAACATCACATCGCTATAATATCGGCCTGCAATCCTGATACTAACAACGAAGGAAATATCATGAGCCTGAACCTGGTACCGGCCGGCAAGAGCCTGCCCGACGATATCTATGTCATCATCGAAATCCCGCAGAATGCCGACCCGATCAAATACGAAGTCGACAAGGACAGCGGTGCTATTTTCGTCGATCGCTTCATGTCTACCCCGATGTTCTATCCGTGCAACTACGGCTACGTGAACGCGACCCTCTCTCTGGATGGTGACCCCGTCGACGTACTGGTTCCGACCCCCTACCCGCTGCTGGCCGGCTCCGTCATTCGCTGCCGCCCGGTTGGCGTGCTGAAGATGACCGACGAATCTGGCGAAGATGCCAAGATCGTTGCCGTGCCGCACTCCAAGCTGACCAAGCAGTACGACCACATCCAGGATGTGAACGATCTGCCGGAACTGCTGAAAGCCCAGATCCAGCACTTCTTCGAGCGCTACAAAGAGCTGGAAGCGGGCAAATGGGTCAAGGTGGAAGGTTGGGGCGACAAGGCCGCTGCCGAAGCCGAGATCAAAACCTCTGCCGAGCGTTACGCTGCCAAGTAAGCATCACTCGGTTTGTAAAAAAGGCGCCTTATGGCGCCTTTTTTGTCGGTGTTTGCGGCAGCAGACCGGCCGCATCTTCGGCAGGATTGCCCTGAATGTATATTTCACGGCCATCTTTCTGGTAGGGACGATAGTAATCACCGCCACAGCGATAGCCGCCGCCCGGCTGGCTCATCAGCTCGCAGTTGACCGGCAACACCTCCAGCCACTTGATGGCCTGCTGGTAGCGCAGCCACTCCTGCCATTCGTGTTCGCGCGCCAGCTGGTCACGCAGAGCAAAGGTATCCGCAACGGACATCCCCTTGTTGACGATCACCTGACCCGCCATGGCTGGCAGGCTGAGCAGCCCAAACAGCACTATGATCCAAGGCTTCATAACCCCTCCAGAGTGACTTAATTTCACAATTAAATTAAAAGTCACATCAATCTGTTATCCAGATCACAAAACGAAACATCACCAAAGTGGTGCCGGCTCACCTAGTTGTTAATTATCGTCCACGGCAGGAAGCACCACCATGAAGCTGACCCCCGCGCTGTTGCTCAGCCTCACTCTCTGCACCACCCTTGGTGCTACAAGCAACGCCAGCGAGATCAACATGAGCTGGCAGTGGCAATCCACCGATGGCCAGCGCAAGCACTTCCAGCTGACCACCGACGATCAGGTGATGGCCGCCAGTCGCCACGAGATGAGCCTGCTGAAGGCCTCTCTCACCAATCCGCTGGAGACCCTTTACGCCTACATCAGCCCGCGGCTCTACAACAGCATCAACCTGATCAATCAGAGCAGCCCGGAGACCGCTACCAAATTTCGCAATCTGGAGCAGGCCTTCACCCTGCGGGACGACAGCATGGAGTCGCTGCTGTTCTGGCAAGCCTACCAGCAGTATCAGGAGGATGCCTTCTACCAGATGAGGGTGATCCCCTGCGTCCATCCGGCCAATCGCAAACTGCCTTGCGTGCGACCCGATTACTCCCAGCTCTTCTACCACTTCAAGGGGCATCTCAAGCCGCTGGCGCAGCAATTTGCGGCCAAGGATCTCGCCACCAGCGTCAGCCTGCTGCAGGAGTGGCTAAACGCCATCCCCACCCAGCCGGAGCAGCTGGATCACTTCGCGCCGCCGCTGCAGGCACTGCAAGATAACAAGGCCGACAGCGACGAGAAGGCGTTGCTGATGGCCAGTCTGCTGGCGGAGCTGGCACCGCAATATGTGCTCAGCATCATCTATCCGGATATCAGCATCGGCAGCGTCTCCCCTGCCTGGCTGGCCATTACGGCAGACAGTGGCGTACCCGGTGATGTTGTGGTGATCAACAATCAGCGCCATGTGCTGCTGACCGGCTCGTCCCTGCTGGCCCAGCAGATGACCATGGCCAAGATCCCCCTCATCAGTGAGTCGCTCTACTGACGCAGACAGCTCAGACCAGCAGCCAATTCATTGATTTTTATCGATGTCATGCCATCCTAGCCGCCCTTGCCAGCCAACCACCTGGCTGGCGGGGCGCCGACGCTTCTGAATTGCGATCTTATTTAACACTTTTTAAACAGATCCGATCAGTTTAGGATGAAGCTCGCCCATTCCCTCAATCCGAAACTCGTTATAACATAACAAATGGAGTGTCATCAGGATGAAACATCTCGTACTTACTTTGGCGCTGCTGCCATCTCTGGTCTTTGCTCACAACTTCAAGGATGGCAACCCGGTGCCGCTGGTCAATGTCAGCGACAAGGGTGAGCTGGTACTGAATGGCAAGGATATCGGTTACCAGCCGTGGCAGAGCACCTCGCTCACCGGCAAGGTGTTTCTGATCCAGCATATTGCCGGTCGCTCCAGTGCCAAGGAGCTGAACGCCCCGATGATCGAGGCGATCAAGGCCGCCAAACTGCCGCAAGACAAGTACCAGACCGTTACCGTCATCAACAGCAATGACGCCATCTGGGGCACCTCCGGCTTCGTGAAGAGCAGTGCCGAGGACAGCAAGAAAGAGTTCCCCTGGTCCGCCATGGTGCTGGATGCCAAGGGCATGGCGCGCAACGCCTGGGATCTGACGCCGGAAAGCTCGGCGATCATCCTGCTGGATAAAGAGGGCAAGGTGCTGTTTGCCAAAGATGGCCAGCTCGATGCCAACAACATTGCTACCGTGATGGGGCTCATCAAGTCCCATCTCTAAGTCAGAGAGAAAGGGCGCTGATGGCGCCCTTTCCATAAGGGTCTATGGGTCGTATCAAGCTGAAAATCTGGATCTTGCTGCTGGGCTGGTTATGGCTGCAGCCAGCCCTTGCCCGGCACCAGTTTGAATCTGCCCTACCCGGCCACGACGACCATCACTGCCTGGTCTGCGCCCTCCATCTGGATGGCAAGCAGATCATCACCGCTACCCCCTATTGTTTCCCCGGTTCGACCTCTGTTCTGCCCGTAGTTGCAACCATGCAACGATCGGCGGATACCGCCACGCTTCACAGCTATGCCATCCGTGCGCCGCCCGCCTCTGCTTTTCTCTATCCCTTTGTTTAATTTCGCTATTTGTTTTGAAAAAGGATTAAAGATGAAAGCAGTTACTCTGTTGCTGGCCGCTGCGGCCTTTGGCGCACACGCAAATCACGACGAACACGAGAGCCACAGCCACGGTGCCCACGAGCATGGCCACGGCCACCTCAATCTGGTGGTCGATGGCGACCAGTTGATGATCGAACTGCAGGCCCCCGCAGCCGATCTGGTGGGCTTCGAGCACGCTGCCAAGAGCGATGAAGAGAAGGCGCAATATGCCAAGGCGGTCGCCCGCCTCCAGCAGCCTGATGCCCTGTTCCGCTTCGACCCGGCCGCTGGCTGCAAACTGACCCAGCAGGAGCTGCAAGCCGCCAAAGAAGAGCATGATCACGACCATGACCATGACCATGACCATGACCATGACCATGACCATGACAAGGCTGCCAGCGACAAACATGAAGACCACCATGATCATGACGAAGCGGGTCACGCCGATATGGGCGCCATGTACACCTACACCTGCGCTACACCAGCCAAACTGACCGGCCTTGAGGCGACCCTGTTCAGCGTCTATCCGAGCCTTGAGAAGCTGAGCGTGCAGGGGATCCTGCCCACCGGCCAGACCGCTGGCGAGCTGACCCCGTCCGCCAACAAGCTGAGCTGGTAACGCCATGAAAAAAGCCGTGGTTGAGATCCGCGATCTGGCCTTTGCCTGGCCAGGTGGCGACGCTGTACTCGATCTGCCCGCCCTCACCATCCGCGAGGGTGAGCGGGTCTTTATCAAGGGCCCGTCGGGCTCTGGCAAGTCGACCCTGCTCGGGTTGCTGGCCGGGATCCAGACCGCCAACCACGGCACCCTGGAGGTGCTGGGCCAACCATTGGCCCGGCTCTCTGGCCGTGCCCGTGACCACTTCCGGGCGGCCAATCTGGGTTATATCTTCCAGCAGTTCAATCTGCTGCCTTTTCTCTCGGTGCAGGACAACGTGACCGCTGCCCTCACCTTTTCGCCCGCCAAACGGGCTCGCCTGCAAGGGAGTCCGGAGCAGGAGGCGCGCCGTCTGCTGACGGAGCTGCAACTGCCGGATGACGCACTGCATCGCCCCGTCCATGCCCTCAGCATCGGCCAGCAGCAGCGGGTTGCCGCCGCACGGGCGCTGATCGGCTCGCCACCGCTGGTGATCGCCGACGAGCCCACCTCTGCACTCGACACCGACAACCGGGCGGCCTTTATCAAGCTGTTGTTCGAGGAGTGTGACAAGCAGGGCTCGACCCTGATCTTCGTCAGCCACGACCCTTATCTCGAACCCCTGTTCCCGCGGGTCGAAAACCTGCAACAGCTCAACCGGAGGGCATCATGCTAAAGCTCGCCCTGCAAAGTCTCTGGGCCCGCCGCCTCACCGCCGGGCTCACCCTGCTGGCCGTCGCCATCAGCGTCACCCTGCTGCTCGGGGTGGAGCGGGTGCGCACCCAGGCCCGTGAAAGCTTCTCCAACACCGTCTCGGGGACCGATCTCATCGTTGGCGCCCGCTCCGGCCAGGTGAACCTGCTGCTCTACTCGGTGTTTCGCATCGGCAACCCCACCAACAACGTGGGATGGGACTCCTATCAGGCCATCAAGCAGAAACCGGGCGTCGCCTGGACCATCCCGCTCTCCCTTGGTGACTCCCACAAGGGATTTCGGGTGCTCGGCACCAATGGCGACTACTTCACTCACCTGAAATACGGTCAGCAGCAGTCGCTGCAATTGCGGGAAGGGCGGCCATTCGACACGCCGTTTGAAGCGGTACTCGGTGCCCAGGTGGCCGAGAAGCTCGGCTATCACCTTGACCAATCCATCGTTATCGCCCACGGTGCTGGCAACACCTCGTTCAGCCAGCACGACAACCTGCCGTTCAAGGTGGTGGGCATTCTGGCGCCAACCGGTACGCCCATCGATCGCACCATCCATGTGCCGCTGGCGGGGATCGAGGCGATCCATCTTGGTTGGGATACCGGCCGCCACAGCAAGAACGTGACACCGGAGCAGGCGCTGGCGCAGGATCTCACCCCGAAAACCATCACCGCCTTTATGGTGGGGCTGAGCAACCGGATCCTGGCGTTCCAGCTACAACGCAGCGTCAACACCTATCCCAAAGAGCCGCTGATGGCGATCCTGCCGGGCGCCGCCCTGCAGGAGCTGTGGAGCCTGATGAGCGTGGCGGAAACCGCCCTCTCGGTCATCGCCGGTTTTGTGGTAGTCGCGGGCCTGATCGGCATGCTGACTACCCTGCTGGCGGGGCTTAACGAGCGGCGCCGGGAGCTCGCCATCTTGCGATCCCTCGGTGCGGGCCCTGCCCACCTGTTCCTGCTGCTGGCGCTGGAAGCCATGGCGCTGACCACGGTCGGCATCGCCCTCGGGGTCGCCGTGCTCTATCTGGGGCAGGGGCTTGCCTCGCCCTGGCTGCTCAGCCACTATGGCCTGCAACTGAGTCTGGGGCTGCCGAGCACCTACGAGTGGCAGTTGCTGGGGGTGGTCTGGCTGGCAGGCATGGTGATCGGCCTGCTCCCTGCTGCCCGCGCTTACCGCTACAGCCTGAGCGATGGCATGAGCATTCGCGTCTAGCGAGACGCCCTAAATAGAAACAGAAGGACAGATGATGAAGTGGAAAATTGTGGCGCTGCTCGCCAGCCTGCTGGTGCTGCCCGCCCTGGCCGCCGATTACAAGACCATCGACTGGGATGTGCTCATCCCGGAAGGGGAGAAACTGCTGCCACCTCCGCAGGTGAACCACGATGGGGATCTCGCCTCCGTGCCGCAACCGGTGGGCGGGGTAAACAAGAAGCTGGACAACCAGGATGTGCGCATTCCGGGCTTCGTGGTGCCGCTGGAGGGGGATGCCAAGAAGATCACCGCCTTCCTGCTGGTGCCCTACTTCGGCGCCTGCATCCATGTACCGCCGCCCCCCACCAATCAGGTGATCTATGTGAGCTACCCCAAGGGTGCGCCGGTGGATGACCTGTGGGATGCCATCTGGGTGAAGGGCAAGATGCGCACGATCAGCTCCAGCCACGAGATGGCCACCGCCTCCTATTCGATGGAAGCGGTCGAGGTGAGCGTCTACGAGGAGTAATCCTCCCGTTGCAAAAAAAGCGGCCTCCACGGAGGCCGCTTTGTTATCTTGGCATCCCGGTTGGAGTAACATTCAGCTCCAGAACCTGTGCGAATGGAGTCAGCATGGCAGACCTCCCCCCCCCGAAAAAAGAGAGTTCGATCCTGAGCAGCCAGGAGCAGACCCTGCGTCTGGCCCGCAGTCGCGGCATCGACGGCATGCTCACCCGCAATACCGACAGCACCTTCGAACAGCGCGCCACCTTTCGCCATCTGGCGGATCAGGCTGCCCGCCAGCGCAATCTGGAAGCCATCATGGTGATGGCCTCCCGCCACTGCGAAGAGACCGCGGCTGGCGGCGAGATGGACAGCGACTGGCTGACCCGCTTCCTGCAACTGGCGGAAGATATCAGCATGGTGCCGATGCAGCAGCTGTGGGGGCGGATCTTCGCGCTGGAAGTAGCCACCCCGGGCCGCTTCTCCATCCGGGCGCTCGCCACCCTCAAAGAGATGACTCAGCGCGAGGCCCAGCTGTTCCAGCGCATCTGTTCACTGACTTGCCACTACACCGGCAGCGACGAGCAGCGACTGCTGCTGGGGCTGCACAAGGGGGCCAGCTTGCTGAGCCGCGCCAAGGCAACGCGGCTCGGCCTTGGCAAATACCGCCTCCCCTACAACGCCCTGCTGCAACTGTTTGAGCTCGGGCTGCTGCATCGCGCGGAGCTGGAGTCCGGCCCGCTGCCCGCCGATGGGGTCGAGCTGGAGTTCGGCAACCAGCGCTGGCGGCTGCAGTGCAAGCAGCACAACATCACCCTGCTCTACTACCGCCTCACCCCGGTGGGCAACGAGCTCGCCCAGCTGCTGCAAGAGTCGCCGCTGGAGGAGTACCTGCAGGATCTGAAAACCGTGCTGGTGCAGAGTATCCAGATCGAGGTCCAGCATCAGGTCAGTGAGACCACACCGCCCCCCCCTGACGCCGCGCCCTGATCGTCGATGGGGGAACACGCCCACCGACGCGCCACAGATCCCGCTCACAGCACCTCACTCAGCAAAGTGAGGTGCAAAATGCAGCTCCCCTCGCACCTTGCCGCCGCTTTTTGCACATTGCAACGACAGCAGCGCCACATTCAGTGGCTGCGCCCCTTTATTGACACAAAAATCACTTAACGTGATTGATGGCCCGCCCTTTGCTTTGAAGCTTGATGCAGATCAATTTTCAACCACCACAGCCCGGAAGCATGGCTATGAGAATCAATCAACCGGTTACCCAAAGAGAACGTCTCTATCCAGACCACCAGAGCCTGATCTCCACCACGGATCTGGAGAGCCGCATCACCTACGCCAACGATGAGTTCTGCGAGATAGCAGGCTTCCAGCTCGACGAGCTGCTGGGGGAACACCACAATCTGGTACGTCATCCTGACATGCCGAAACAGGCCTTTGCCGATCTGTGGAACCATATCCGCGAAGGCAAGAGCTGGATGGGGCCGGTGAAGAACCGCTGCAAGAGTGGCGATCACTACTGGGTCAGCGCCTTTGTCACCCCCATCAAGGATGCCAGCGGCCGGGTGGTGGAGTATCAGTCGGTGCGCACCGCCCCGAGCGAGGAGATCAAACAGCGGGCCGAGAAGGTCTATGCCGACCTTCGCAACAACAAGCTGCCGCTGGCGCTCAAGCTGCCCACCTTCTCCCATACCCTGACCATCAACCTCTGCCTGCTGCTGAGCCTGCTCGTCATGTTTGCCCTGGGCTACAACCACGACATGAACTGGCAACTGGCGCTGGTCGCCCTGCCGCTGGCGATAGCGGCCATCACCCTGAATGCCCTCTCCCGCCGCCTCGGCAAGCTCAACAAGATGGCCCGCAGCCACTTTGACAACCCGCTGATGCAGCTGCTCTACACCAACAAGGTGGACAACATCGCCGCCATCGAACTCTTGATGGTGATGAATCAGGCCGAGTTCAACGCCGTGCTGGCCCGTACCCAACAGACTTGCAGCAAGATCCTGCAAGCCGCCGAGGGGGATCTGCGCAACGCCGAATCCATCACTGACAACCTGCAACAGCAGCAGGCCGAGACCAATCAGGTAGCGACCGCCGTGACCGAGATGTCGGAATCCATTCGCGAGGTGTCGCAAAGTTCGACAGACTCCTCCAGCCTGCTGGATGAAACGGCCGTGCTGTTCAAGAGCGGCAACCACAGCGTGGCCGAAACCGTGGCCGCCGTGGCGGGCATGAACAGCGAGCTGACCACCTCCAAGAGCGTGATCAGTGCGCTGGTCGGCCACTGCCGCGATATCGATGGCATCCTCGATGTGATCAACAACATCGCCAACCAGACCAACCTGCTGGCCCTCAATGCCGCCATCGAAGCGGCCCGGGCTGGCGAAGCGGGTCGGGGTTTCTCGGTAGTGGCTGACGAGATCCGCACCCTCGCCATCAAGACTCAATCCTCGACCAGCGAAATCCAGAAGATGATCACCGAGCTGCAAACCAGCGCCGGGGATGCAGAACAGGCGATGGAGAAGGGCTGCCAACTCTCCGAAAGCTGCCAGCAAAAAGCCTCGGCGACCGGCACCATACTCCAGCAGATCAACGATATGCTGCAGCAGGTCGCCTCCGGCAGCGGCCAGATTGCCCAGGCGGTGCAGGAGCAGTTCCACGTCACCGCCGAGATCAACCGCAACGTGCTCAGCATCAAGACCCTGGCCGATGACTCCAGCGTTGGCAGCCAGCATGCCGTGCACGGCATCACCCAGCTGGTCAACCAGTTGAGCGATCTCGACCGGCTGGTACGCCAGTTCCAGAAAGGGGCTCCAGCACCCCAGAGCCGCTACGAAGTGGCCACCACCCGCGCCGTGCCGGTTCGCCAAGCCAGATAACCACTACCCAAACAATCACCGCAGCAAAACCCTATGGGCCTTTGGGTCCATAGGGTTTATTAATGCCCGCTAACAAGAGGACGACATCCTCGCTTCACTGTCCGATTTCCCTCTGCGCTGATGGGCCTAAGCGGTTGAGCGACCACATTTAAACCCATTACTGATTAATTTATTGATCTTGCTCAGAAAACGGCCCGCTTGCGCTTTTCACCCCAGCCCCGTTCGGTAACATAGCCGCTTGGCAACCTCTCGCAGGAGTCAGCCATGAGCCAAACCAGTGCCAAAACGCAGGTAACAAGCAGCAGACTGGAGGCTGACATTCAGGGGCGGTAGCGTGGTTTTTGCTGGTTGGCGCAGAGCGTAGCCAAACCCAGCAGACGAGAATTATCACCTCAACCAGAACGGAATAAACACGGATTGGAGCGCTCGGTAAAACAGATGTGCAGATACGTTTCGCGGTAAACGTTGGGCTTCACTTCGCTCAGCACCAACCTACGATTTTTAGCCAAAAGTGCAAGATATCAAGGACGATAAGGAAATAACAATTTAATTACGTTCACCTAGAGAATCATAAATGACAAAAAACAAACGTATTGGACTAGTTCTATCAGGAGGTGGAATTAGAGCTATGGCCTTTCATGCTGGAGTGATACGGTACATGGCAGAGCAAGATGAGCTTGAACAAGTAACCTGTCTCTCTACAGTATCTGGTGGGAGTCTTGTTGTAGGTCTAATAATGCAACTATCTGGGGGAAAGTGGCCAAGCTCAGAATATTACCTAACTCATGTTTCAACTAGATTAAAATCCCTGTTAACTCGACAACAGAGACAACCTTTTACCAATGTCTTTTCCAGATTATTCTTAGGCGACATAGAAGGTGCCAAGACTTCATTGCGCCAAAACTTTCCCATGCAAGACATAATTCTTACAACTATTTCTTATATCTTGCGAAAGCCTTGGCTATTCAGAGAACGACTACATTTATTAGCCAAGGCATACCAGAATTGTTGGGGAGTTAATTCCACTCTTGGAGAACTTTCACCAAAGCCTGAATGGAGAATTAATGCTACATCTGCGGAGTATGGTGTCAGATTTAATTTCAAGCATAATGTGATGGGCGACTATAAATCTGGATATTCCTTATGTAAGGATATGTTATTGGCAGAAGCAATGGCAGTATCGTCTGCAGTTCCAGGGGTTTTTGGGCCATATCGATTGCCCACACGTAAAGGAGAGTGGTTTGAATGGTCATCAAATATTTTAAATGATATAGAGTCCAATATGGCCACCCCCAAAGAGTTAGAATTTGACTGGCTAGAGTTATATGATGGAGGGGTCTATGACAACTTAGGCTTAGAGCCATTCTTTGACTGTGGCACTCAGCTTATAAAAAAAGACATAGATATCTCTCATTTAGTTGTCTCTGATGCAGGCAAGCCTCTAGGATCTCGACATCTTGGCGATAAATTACAACCAGTAATGCGTATATACGACATTGCATCAAATCAATCTAGGTCTCTACGCGTTCGCGCATTAATAAATTTCTTTAAACAAGATAGTACGCGCGGTAGATACCTCATGATAGGAACGAACCCATATGAATGCATAAGACAAAATAGGTCATTACACACATGTGATGCATTCATACTTAGCAAAGAGGACAGAGAAGCTGCAGCTGCTTATCCAACACATCTATCATGCATGCTACTTGATGATTTTAGGCGTATAGAACAACATGGGTATGAGACCGCGCTAGCCAATTCACTTGCTTTCTCTTGATATAATAAACGAACAATCATATAACCAGCTAATCATTAAATAGAGTATTAAAAATGCATTTAAATGAATTATTCGGAAAATCCTCTCCCTCCGCAAAATCTGTGCACACACGATTTCGTGCATATAAATTAGATAAGGCAGGATCATTATACTCCTATTTTTCAGGGAACCATTTCACTCTTGTTGAAGCTATGGATAGCGAAACTAGTCGATATAACTTGATAGAAGAAATGCAGATCTGTGGAAAAAAATATATAGATACCTTGCATATCACAAGTTGGGATAATGACCATTGCGAAGCAAAAGCTCTTGAATGGATATTAGATGAGCTAAAACCTAAAAAAATTGAAATCCCAGGATACTCACATGATTCAGATAGCACCAAGGAATGTAAGAGAATAATAAAAAAATACAAGGAAAACATATCACGAAACTCTAATATAATATCAATCACGCCTGAATATATATCTAGTTTAAAAAGTAGCTCATCCTTAGGTTATCAAAATATTCTTTATCATCCCAAAACAATATTCAAGAAATCCAACAATAACTCTACCGTGAAATTTTTCCGCTCTGGTTCATTCAACGTATTGAGCACCGGTGATATCGAACATCACGACATAGGATCCTATCTTAAAAATTGTAAAAAATTGAAGCGAGAAATAGATGTACTAATTCTTCCCCATCATGGGGGACCAGTAGACCTAATGACGAGAAACTTCTTAGAGTGTTTAAATCCTAGTTTAGCTATATGTACATCAAATACAGGAAATCAGCATGAACACCCTGCGAACTCGATTAGGGATCTACTGAAGAACTTGGATATACCGCTGATGACAACCAAACGTGGAGATGTTTTAATAGAATCGATTGGTAACCACATAAATAAATATAAATGCTATGACTTACTATCTGATGGTATCTCCAGTCAGGAAATAAAAACGCTCACTCCTCGAAAATATGAACTCATGTCAATGAATGCTGATACCATTAGAGACAGACTAAATCATCGAAATACATGGCCTCGCCGACGTTAAAAATACACGATAGCTTCATTATTCGAGTGCTACGGAGCCAGTTTTTACAGCAGGCATAACATTGTGCCACCGAATAAAAAAGGTCGAGTAATATAAATAAAGGTCTAATTTGATGTGAAATAAATAATATTATCCCGTAGGTTCGAATAGCGCAGCGTATTCGGACAATCGCGAATATCCCCGCTGCAATATAAGTAAGGATCGGAAGATCCCCTTGCGGGGTTGCTATCGACCGCCTCGGAGTGGCTCAAGACTCGCCGGTGCCACTATAAGAAGCTGTATTTATGGGGTTTACGATAATGACCCAGCTTTTGCTTATAGTGGCTGCCGTCAGCTCATCAACGCCTGTGGTAGCTAACTGGCCGGCTGCCGGGCGCTTGTTATAGGTTCTTCCGATCCAGCTACAGGTAGTTCCCCTGCCGCAGGGCGGTCAGCAGCTCATCCACCAGCACTTCCACCGGTTTACCGGCATTCAGAAGATGGATCTCAGGCTGCACGGGGGCCTCGTATGCGGAGTCGATACCGGTAAAATTCGTAATTTCCCCTGCCCGCGCCTTTTTATAGAGCCCCTTGGGATCGCGCTCTTCACAGATGGCGAGCGGCGCATCCACAAACACCTCGACAAACTCCCCTTCACCCACGAGATTGCGCACCAGATCCCGCTCGGCACGGAACGGCGAGATAAAGGCGGTGAGCACGATCAGGCCCGCATCCACCATCAGTTTCGCCACTTCGCCGACCCGGCGGATATTCTCCTGCCGCGCAGCATCATCGAAACCGAGATCGCCACACAGGCCGTGGCGCACATTGTCCCCATCCAGCAGATAGGTGTGCTTGCCTTGTGCCGCCAGCGCCTGCTCCAGCGCCCCCGCCAGGGTCGATTTGCCCGCCCCCGACAGCCCGGTAAACCAGATCACCAGCGGTTTTTGCCCTTTCAATTCGGCCCGGCTCTGTTTGTCCACGGCATGCTTGTGCCACACGATATTGCTCATCCCACACTCCTTGCTTGGCGCTCACGCCTCAAAACTTAAACGGTCCGGAACCACGGGGAGCCGCCTCAGACTATCAGCCGACAACGTGCTGGTGCCATGGCATTGCTCATCCCACACTCCTTGCTTGGCGATCACGCCTCAAAACTTAAACGGTCCGGAACCACGGGGAGCCGCCTCGGACTATCCGCCGACAACGTGCTGATGCCATGGCATTGCTCATCCAACACTCCTTGCTTGGCGCTTACGCCTCAAAATGGAAACAGCAGGGGCACCATCACAATCACCCCGAGGCTATAGGCCAGCGAGACCGGCAGGGCCAGCTTGAGGTAGTCCGGCATCTTGTAGTTGCCCGCGGCATAGACCATCAGGTTGGTCTGGTAGCCGTAAGGCAGGATAAAGCTGGAGCTGGCCCCGAACAGCACCGCCAGAATAAACGGCATGGTCGAGACATCCATGCTGAGCGCCAGCTGGTAACCCATGGGGAAGGCCAGCGCGGCCGCTGCGTTGTTGCTCATCAGCTCAGTCAGCACCAACGTAAACACATAGATACCGATAAAGGCGATGATGGGGCTGGCACCGTTGAACTCCCCCATCAGCCAGTCGGCGATAAGCTTGGCCAGCCCGCTCTTTTCCAGCTGATCGGCAATGGCCAGCGCCCCGCCCACCACCAGCCAGATATCCAGCGGGAAGCGGCGGCGGATCTCGTCCAGGGTCAGAATACGGGTGAGCAGCAGCGCCACCAGCATCAGCAGCAAGCCCTTGAACAGCGGCACCAGATCGAATACCGAGAGCGCCAACACCCCGAGAAAGCCCAGCACCACGGCGGCGCTACGCTTGCCATCGAGACGGGTGGAGGCTTCCAGCCCGCTCACCACCACAAACTCCCGTCCCAGCGATTTGTTGCGGGCAAACTGGGGGCCGGGGGCCAGCAGCAGGGTATCACCGGCATGCAGCTCAATCTGGCCGAGGCCACCGGTAAGCTGGGTTTCACCGCGGCGCACCGCCAGTACCACCGCATCGAAGTGGGTGCGAAACTCGGCATCCTTGATGGTCTGACCCACCAGCCGCGAGCTGTGGCTGACGATCACCTCCACCAGATGCTGGCCGTTGAGGCGGTG
The DNA here is from genome assembly GCF_049174935.1 of Aeromonas sp. 600886. Classification (NCBI taxonomy): domain Bacteria; kingdom Pseudomonadati; phylum Pseudomonadota; class Gammaproteobacteria; order Aeromonadales; family Aeromonadaceae; genus Aeromonas; species Aeromonas sp. 600886. The sequence goes on from NZ_JAAKUB010000010.1 coordinate 111,312, forward strand.
CTGGCCGTAGAGATCCAGCCCCTTCATCTCCTGCAACACACCGACGCTCTCCACATCGCCGCAAAACAGCAGTACGTCCCCTTCGTGCAGCTCGTGTTCCGGCTGCACCGGGCAGATCACCTCATCGCCGCGAATGATTTCCGCCAGATAGAGGCTTTTCAGGCTGCGCAGGCCGTTTTCCTTGACGCTGCGCCCCGCCAGCGGCGAACCGGCGCCCACCTTGGCCTCGAGAAAGTAGCCGGATTCGCGGCTCATCTCGGTATCCTGCACCGGCAGGTGACGGGCAAACAGCAGCACGGCCACCAGACCGGTCAGCAAGGTGCCCGCCCCCACCATAAAGAAGTCGAACATGCCGAGCGGCGGCGCCCCCATCTTGATGAGGAAACTGTTGACGATCAGGTTGGTGGAGGTGCCGATCAGGGTCAGCACCCCGCCAAAGGTGGCCGCGAAACACATGGGTAGCAGCAGCCGCGACGGCGCATGGTTGGGGTTGCGTTTGACCGCTCCCAGCATGGAGGCCACCACGGCAGTGTTATTGACGAAAGCCGACAGGAAAGCGGTGGAGAACCACACCTTCACCAGCACCTTGTTGAATGAACCTGTGCCCACCAGATTGGCGAACCAGCTCATGATGCGGGTCTTCTCCACCGCCAGCGACACCAGCAACAACAGCACCAGCGTCAGCAGGGCACTGTTGGTGTAGCCCGCCGCCACGGCGTTGATATCCGCCAACCCGCTCAGGTAGGTGATGAGCACGGCGCCCGAGAAGAGCAGCGCCGGGCGGAGTTTGCCCTGGATCAGCAGGGCCACGAGAGCAGCCAGCAGACCCAGCACCAGGAATTGTTGCCAGGTCATGGGCTTACTCCTTGCTTGTGTCGTTACCGATGGCAAGGGCTTGCCAGTGCGGGAAGTGCTTGCGCACCAGCGCGTTGAGCTCGATCTCGAACTCGCTGTAATGCCCTTTTACCGCTTTGGCGGCCAAGCCTTCCACTATCATGCCGGCGCCGACGGTGACGTTGGTCAGCCGGTCGATCAGGATAAAGCTGCCGGTATCACGGATCTCCTGATACGGGTCGAACGCCACCGGGTCGGTGAGGCTCAGCTCGCACAGGCCGATCTCGTTGAGCTTGAGTTCGCTCGCAGGCAGCTCGTCCAGCTTGTTGATCTCGACGCGGTGGCGGATAGCCTCCACCTGACCGCGACTCTTCTTGGTGGCCAGTTTGACGTCGTAGACCCGACCCGGTTGCAGGGACTCCTCCCCCATCCAGACGATATGGGCCAGCACATTCTGGGTCACTTGCGGCTGCTTGGCGGCATCCACCAGCAGGTCGCCGCGGCTGATGTCGATCTCGTCGGCGAAGGTGACCGTGATGGCCTGACCCGGCAGGGCGTACTCCAGATCGCCGTCGAAGGTGACGATGCGGGTCACTGTGCTCTCCTTGCCCGATGGCAGCACCGCCAGCTTGTCGCCCACCCGCAGGATGCCGGAGGCGAGCGTCCCCGCGAAGCCGCGAAAATCGAGGTTGGGGCGGTTCACATACTGCACCGGCAGGCGCACTGGATGGCGCTCCAGCTCGCGCTCCACTTCCGCAGACTCCAGCAGGGAGAGCAGGGTTTCGCCCTGATACCAGGCCAGCTTGTCGCTCGGGTTGACCACGTTGTCACCGTCCAGCGCCGAGACCGGCACGATATGAATGGTGTCGACGCTGAGCTTCTTGGCGAACTCGCGGTAATCGGCGCTGATGCGCTCGAACACCTCTTGGCTGAACTCCACCAGATCCATCTTGTTGACCGCCACCACGAACTGCTTTATGCCGAGCAGGCTCGCGATAAAGCTGTGGCGGCGGGTCTGATCCAGCACCCCTTTGCGGGCGTCGATCAGAATGATGGCCAGATCGCAGGTGGAAGCGCCGGTGGCCATGTTGCGGGTGTACTGCTCGTGGCCTGGGGTATCCGAGATGATAAATTTGCGCTTGGCAGTGGAGAAGTAGCGGTAGGCCACGTCGATGGTGATGCCCTGCTCGCGCTCCGCCTGCAGGCCATCCACCAGCAGTGCCAGGTCCAGCTTCTCGCCGGTGGTGCCGAGCTTCTGGCTGTCGGACTCCAGCGCTTTGAGCTGATCTTCATAAATCTGCTGGGAGTCGTGCAGCAGGCGACCGATAAGGGTGCTCTTGCCGTCATCCACGCTGCCGCAGGTGAGAAAACGCAGCAGACTCTTGTGCTGCTGGGCGTGCAGATAGGCTTCAATGCCCTGTTCGGTGATGGCGGTCTGAATATGGCTGTTCATGCTGACGACTCCTTAGAAATATCCCTGACGCTTCTTCTGCTCCATGGAGCCGGCCTGATCGTGGTCAATCAGCCGCCCTTGCCGCTCGCTCGAGGTGGTGAGCAGCATCTCTTCAATAATTTCCGGCAAGGTGGTGGCATCGGATTCGATGGCCCCGGTGAGCGGGTAGCAGCCGAGGGTACGGAAACGCACCAGCTCCTGCTTCACCTCATCCTCGGCGGTCAGCGGCATGCGCTCGTCATCCACCATGATCTTGATGCCGTTGCGCTCCACCACCGGACGGTAAGCGGCGAAGTAGAGCGGCACTATGTCGATGTTCTCGAGATAGATGTATTGCCAGATATCCAGCTCGGTCCAGTTGGAGAGCGGGAACACCCGGATGCTCTCCCCCTTGTTGACCTGGCTGTTGTAGACCCGCCACAGCTCCGGGCGCTGGTTCTTCGGATCCCAGCGGTGGGACTTGTCACGGAAGGAGTAGACCCGCTCCTTGGCGCGAGACTTCTCCTCGTCGCGGCGGGCACCGCCGAAGGCGGCATCGAAGCCATATTTGTTGAGCGCCTGCTTGAGCCCCTCGGTCTTCATGATGTCGGTATGCTTGCCACTGCCGTGGACGAAGGGGTTGATGCCCATGGCGAGCCCTTCCGGGTTCTTGTGGACGATCAGATCCAGCCCGTACTTTTTGGCGGTCTCGTCGCGGAACTTGATCATCTCCTTGAACTTCCAGTCGGTGTCGACGTGGAGCAAGGGGAACGGGATCTTGCCCGGATAGAAGGCCTTGCGGGCCAGATGCAGCATGACGGAGGAGTCCTTGCCGATGGAGTACATCATCACCGGGTTTTCAAATTCGGCAGCCACCTCGCGGATGATATGGATGCTCTCGGCTTCCAGCTGCTGCAAGTGGGTCAATCTTTCACGGTCCATGTTGGTCCTCGGGTCATTGCTTATGCGCCTGCTCGGGGCGCTGGGTGGTTCAGTGCGCGGCCGCACCGGCAGCCGCATCAAATATCTCTTTCCGGGTCAGGCCAGCTGCACCAGCTTGAGGTCGCAGCCATCGAGATCCGGGTTAGCGTTCTGCTGGCCGCTTTTTTCCCCAAACCAGGCCAGCCGCTCACGCAGGGCAACCACTTCGCCGATGACGATAAGGGACGGGCTCACCGCCTGTTTGGCCAGCTCGGCCAAATCGGCCAGCGTGCCGGTCAGCACCCGCTGGCGGGATGTGGTGCCGCGCTCGATGATGGCGATGGGGGTGGCTTGGCTTCTGCCGTGATCCGCCAACTCCTGCTGGATATGCTCGGAGCGCATCAGCCCCATGTAGATGACCAGGGTCTGACTGGTGGCGGCGAGCTGTTGCCAGTCGGGCTCCTTGCCCTCTTTCTGGCAATGACCCGTGATAAAGACGGCGCTCTGGGCGTAATCACGGTGAGTGAGCGGAATACCGGCATAGGCGGTGGCACCGGCAGCGGCCGTGATGCCGGGCACCACCGTGAAGGGGATGCCTTCATCGGCCAGCACTTCCAGCTCCTCGCCGCCCCGGCCAAACATAAAGGGATCGCCCCCTTTCAGCCGCACTACCCGATTGCCCGCCTTGGCGTATTCCACCAGCAGGCGATTGGTCTCCTCCTGCGGCACGCTGTGGGCACCCGCCTTCTTGCCGACCGACACCAGAGTGGCGTCGCGGCGCACCAGATCGAGGATCTCGGCGGAGACCAGCTGGTCGTAAAGCACCACTTCAGCCTGTTGAATCTGTTGCAGCGCCTTGAGGGTCAAGAGGCCCGGATCGCCGGGGCCCGCGCCGACCAGCACCACCTCGCCCACTTCGCTTTTCGCCTGGTCGAGGCCATCACTCAGCCACTGCTCGGCACCTTGCCAATCCTCTTTTTCAATCAGGCTGGCGAGGGTGTTGGAGGCAAAGGCCCGCTCCCAGAAGCGGCGGCGATCGGAAATAGAGGAGAGCACCCGCTTGGCCTTGTCACGGACCCGACCGGAGAGCTCGGTCAGCCCGCCGAGATGGCGCGGTAGCAGGCTCTCCAGCCGCTCGCGCAAGAGGCGCACTAGCACCGGCGCCTTGCCGCCGCTGGAGACCGCCACCATCAGCGGCGAGCGATCGATGATCGAGGGGAAGATAAAGCTGGAGCGTTTGGGGTCATCCACCACATTGACGAACAGACCCAGCTGATTGGCACTTTGATAAACCAGTGCGTTGACTTCGAGGTTGTCGGTCGCCGCCACCACCAAAATCTGACTAGCCAGATGGGCCGGGGTGAAGCGCTCCGCCAGATGGGTGAAACGACCGGTGAATTCCGCAAATTCCGGTTCAAGCTCCGGGGAGACCAGGGTCAGCCGGGCACCGGCTGCCAGCAGCAGGCGCGCCTTGCGCAGGGCAACCTCGCCCCCGCCCACCAGCAGTACCGGGCGGCCTTCCAACTTGGCAAACATAGGTAAATAATCCATTTCGGCCCATCCCTCGGAACACGACTAATATGGGGCGACTATAGGCAGGGCAGCTTATCCCTCAAAATAATAAAAAATGCTTTTTAATGCGTTTTGGTAATTAGCAAACCCAATTCATGACAAAGGCGTACAAAGTCACTTGTGGTACCTGACGCCAGACCATAGGCTAGGGACTGTGTTTCATAAGGAGCTAAATGATGAATGAATCATTGATTGTGCTAGGGATTTTCGTGTTCCTGGTGCTCGCCACCCTGAGCGCGGGCATCAAGATCGTGCCCCAGGGCTACAACTGGACGGTGGAGCGCTTCGGCCGCTACACCCGCACTCTGACCCCGGGCCTCAACCTGTTGATCCCCTACGTGGATCGGGTCGGCCACAAGATCATCATGATGGAGCAGGTGCTGGACATCCCGGCACAAGAGGTGATCTCCCGCGACAACGCCAACGTCACCATCGACGCCATCAGCTTCGTGCAGGTGGTGGATGCCCGCAAAGCGGGTTATGAGGTCAACGATCTCACCAGCGCCATCCGCAATCTCACCATGACCAATATGCGGACCGTGCTCGGCGCCATGGAGCTGGACGAGATGCTCTCCCAGCGCGACACCATCAACGAGAAGCTGCTGCGCACCATGGATGCCGCCACCGCCCCCTGGGGCATCAAGGTGACCCGCATCGAGATTAAAGATGTGCGCCCGCCGCTGGCACTGGTCGAGGCGATGAACGCCCAGATGAAGGCTGAGCGTCAGAAACGGGCCGAGGTGCTGGAGGCCGAAGGGGTGCGCCAGTCCAAGATCCTGAAAGCGGAAGGGGAGAAACAGTCCCAGATCCTCAAGGCCGAGGGTGAGCGTCAGGCCGCCTTCCTCGCCGCCGAAGCGCGGGAGCGGGCTGCCGAGGCAGAAGCCAAGGCGACTCATATGGTATCCCAGGCAATTGCGGAAGGAGACCTGCAGGCCATCAACTACTTCGTAGCTCAGAAGTACACCGAGGCACTGGCCCGCATCGGTGAAGGCCCCAACAGCAAGATCATCATGATGCCGCTGGAAGCGGGCAGCCTGATTGGCTCGGTGGCTGGTATGGCCGAGCTGTTCAATAAAGATGGCAAGGGCAGCAAGTCATGACAGCCCTGTTAGAGGGGTTGACCCACTGGCACTGGCTGGGGCTCGGCTTCATTCTGCTGGCCATCGAGGTGCTCGGCTCGGTGGGCTTTTTGCTCTGGACCGGCATCGCCGCGCTGGAAGTGGGCCTGCTGCTGCTGATCTGGCCATTTGGCTGGCAGGCGCAGTTGCTGCTGTTTGCGGTGCAATCCCTGCTCACCACCTGGGCCTGGTGGCGCTGGCAGCACCAGCGCGATAACTCGGGTCAGGATGCCGCCAGCACCATCAACGAGCGGATGCAGAGCTATATGGGCCGCGAGCTGACCCTGCTGGATGATGTGACTCAGGGCACCAGTCGGGTGCATCTGGACGACACGGTCTGGACGGTGCGCTGCGACGAGTCGCTGCCTGCGGGCAGCAAGGTCAGGGTGGTCGGGGCCGACTCCCACATCCTGCTGGTTGAACCCCGCAACTGACGCAACTCTGCCGTCGAGTCATAAAAAAGCCCGCGATCGCTCGCGGGCTTTTGTCTCTCTGGCAACTATTCAGGTACGCAGCCGATCGAGCTGACTGGCGAGCGCCGTGGCCGCTTGCTCCAGCGCCTCGCTCAGTTGATGGCTGGAGCTGGCCTCCTGCCCAATCACGTTGGCGGTATCACCAATCCGCATCAAATTCTTGTTGATATCGTCACTGACGGCGCTCTGCTGCTCGGCGGCGGTGGCCACCTGACTGATGTGGTCGTGGATCTGCTGGATCTGGGCCACCACCCGATTGAGCGCCTCGAACGCCTGCTCGGTGCCCTGCACCGTGGTGGTGGAGCGCTCGATGCCGGTATTCATCAGACGTTGACTGCTGCTCACCTCTGTTTGCAGGCTACCAATCAGCTGGCCAATCTCGTCGGTCGATTCACGGGTCTTGTTGGCCAGCGCCCGCACCTCGTCTGCCACCACTGCAAAGCCGCGGCCCATGTCCCCTGCCCGTGCTGCCTCGATGGCGGCGTTGAGGGCCAGCAGATTGGTCTGCTCGGCAATGGCGCGGATCACATCGAGGATCCGGCTGATATTGGTGCTGCGCTGGGCCACCAGCGCCACCGCCTTGTCCGCCTCATGCATATCGCCGACCAGAGTATGGATCTCGTTGCGGGCATTGCTGAGGGTCTGCTGGGCGGTATTGATGTGGTGGGTCGCCGCTTCCGACTCCTGCGCCGCCTGCTCGGCATAACCCGCCACGCTGACTGCCGTGGTGCTCATCTGATGCATGGCGCTTACCACGCTCTCCAGCTCCAGATTCTGCTCGTCCAGACTGTTGCGCATGGTGTCGGCGGTATGTTTCATCTCCCGCGCCTGCTGGTAGACCTGCTGGCCAATCCCCTTGCTCATTTGCACCATGCCCCGCAGCTTGCCGAGGAAGGCATTGAGCTGAGAACCCAGATCGATCAGCTCCTGATGGGTGTCGATCTCCATCTGCTGGGTCAGGTCACCCTCGTTGCTGGAGAGATGACCCACATGGCGGCTGATAAGAGAAAGTGGCGCAGTAATGGTCTGGATAAACCAGACCAGCAGCCCCAGCACCAGCAGGGTAATCCCGCCCATGGCGATGATCTGCTGCCGCTGGCCATCCACCAGCAGGGCGCCCAGTTCATTGCTGATGGCGTGCGCCTTGCCGAGCGCCAGCGCCTTGGGCACCTTGATCATCAACCACCACTGGGTATTGGCTGCTTCAACCCGAATGGGCTGATGAAGAATGAAGTCACTGTCGCTGCTGACCGGCCGACCGTCAGGCAGGGTCAGGCCCACCTCCTTGAGTGGACGGCCCAGCTTGTCGGCATAGCGGTTGCTGCCCACAATCAGCCCCATCTTGCTGACCAGGGTCACATCCGCCTTGTTGTCATAGAGGCTCTTGCCAAGGTTTTCAGCCAGTTGCTGGAAGATGGGCAGGTTCATATCCACCCCGGCCAGCCCGACAAACTTGCCGTCACGCAGCACGGGCACCGTGAGACTGGTCATCAGCATCTTGTTTCCCGGACTGATTTCGTAAAGGTAAGGCTCCATCAGGCAGGGCTGACGGGTATCGCGACCACAGAGATACCACTCGCTGTTGCGAATGCCGAACTCGTTGAGGGAGGTATCAAACTTGGCCTCGCTGGCGGCGGCGTCCACCGCTTGCTGGGCGACGGCCCCTCCCTGATCCTTGGTGAAATAGACCTCCAGACTCCCCTTGCCCGCCACCGAGTGGCTGGCTCCGGCAACCCAGTTGGCATCCTCGCCATCGTAGCCGTTCGGTTCAAACTGGGCATAGATGGAGCTGATCCCGCTCGCCTGCTGCAGGCTGCTGCCGAGCAACGACTCCACTTGAGGCCGCGACAAGCGCAGTTCCGGTTTGGCCATGGCTGCTTCAATCTGGGCGGTCACGGTCAGGGGGATTTGGTAGGAGTTCTGCATCAGCGAAGCAATCTGGATGGCATAGCGCTCTGCCTGATACTGCAGACTGCGGGAGACCTCCTCTTCCAGTGCATCGCTGGTCTGGGTCATCACCATATTGCGAAGGGAACTGAAAGAAGCCGATTGCAACAGGGTCATGGCCAGCCCGGTCAACAGAAACAGCCCCATGGTCAGAGACAACAACTTGAACTTGAGGGAACGTTGCTTCATACGACAACTCCTTATGGCAATATGACAACGAATAAGTTGAGTATATTCGTCCACTTGCAGCACACCGGATTTGTGATGGGTTTGTCACCGGCTTCTGGTTATAATTTTGGCCTTCCCGAGCGTTGATGGAACAGTCGCAATGAGCAATGCACTGAGCAGTGTCCCGCCGGTAGTCGCGATGGACTACCCCTTTCCGGCCAAACCTCTTCCCCTGAGTGCCGAGCAGAGAACGACCTTGACCACAGAAATCAAGGCGCTACTCAAGGAGCGCAAAGCGGTACTGGTCGCCCACTACTACACGGATCCCGAGATCCAGGCGCTGGCCGAAGCCACCGGCGGTTTCGTCGGTGACTCGCTGGAGATGGCCCGCTTTGGCCGCGATCACGAGGCGCAGACCCTGATCGTCGCCGGGGTGCGCTTCATGGGGGAGACCTCCAAGATCCTGAGCCCCCACAAACGGGTGCTGATGCCGACTCTGGAGGCCGAATGCTCCCTCGATCTGGGCTGCCCCATCGAGCAGTTTTCCGCCTTCTGCGATGCCAACCCGGATCATACCGTGGTGGTCTACGCCAATACCTCGGCTGCGGTCAAAGCACGGGCTGACTGGGTGGTGACCTCCAGCATCGCGCTGGAGATCGTCGAACACCTCGACAGTCTGGGTCACAAGATCATCTGGGGCCCGGATCGCCATCTGGGTGCCTATATTGAGAAGAAGACCGGGGCGCAGATGCTGCGCTGGCAGGGCCACTGCATCGTCCACGATGAGTTCAAGGCCCGCGCCCTACGCGAGCTGAAAGAGCAGAATCCTGACGCCGCCGTGCTGGTTCATCCGGAATCCCCCGCCTCGGTGATCGAGCTGGCCGATGCGGTGGGCTCCACCAGTCAGCTGATCAAGGCGGCCAAAGAGCTGCCCCAGCAGAAGCTGATCGTGGCGACCGATCGGGGCATCTTCTACAAGATGCAGCAAGCTTGTCCGGAGAAAGAGATGGTGGAAGCACCGACCGGTGGCGATGGCGCTACCTGCCGCAGTTGCGCCCACTGCCCCTGGATGGCGATGAATGGTCTGGTGGCGATCAAGGAGGCCCTCACCGACGGTGCCGAGCGCCACGAGATCCATGTCGACGAAGATCTGCGGGTCAAAGCCTTGATCCCCCTCGACCGCATGCTCAATTTCGCCGCCGAACTCAAGCTCAAGACCCAGGGCAACGCCTGATTGCCGCCGTCACGAGATGCAAAGAGGGCTCCCGCGGGAGCCCTCTTTATTTATCTGAACCTCATCCTGATCAGATGATCACGGTGGAGAGGCTGTGCTCATCATCCGGCGCAACGGTCACCCCCGCCTCGCCAGCGATGGCAGCTTCGACGCAGAGCATGGTGCGATAGCCATCGTCGCTCATGTCGGCCATGGCGGTGGCCCCTTCCAGCCATGGGGTCCAGACCACCACGCTGTCGTGGTTGCCACTGACAACCCGGGTCTTGCGCTCACCATCCTGCACGCTCACCAGCGCCTCTGGCTGCCAGTAGACCCGATCCAGCGGCCCGCTCAGGGTCAATGCACCCTGCTGCTTGGCATCCTGTCCGGTCAGCTTGTCGGCATAGGGCTCGCCCAGGCCGGTGACGCTTACCACCTCTGGTGAGCTGATCTGCAAATAGGTGTGCAGCGCACCGCTATAGGTCAATGGCTGAGCACCTGTGTTGCGAGTGGTCAGCACCAGCGAAAGCTCTTTGCCCACCAGCACGTCCAGTTCCAGCTCGAAGGCGTGATCCCACAGGGCACGGGTCGCATCGCTGTCACGCAGGGAGAGATGAACAAGCGTGCCATCAGCGTGATCTGAGACCCCGTCCAGCATCCAGAGGGTGGTACGGGCAAAACCGTGGGAGGGCTTGCCGCTACCGACGCGGGCGGGCGCCGGGCCAAACCAGGGCCAGCAGATCGGGATACCACCGCGAACAGGCTTGCTGCCATCCAGCACCGCCTTGTCGCTCAACCAGATGGAGGCTGGCTCACCATGACGCTGATAGCTCAGCACATGGGCGCCAAACAGGCTGATCTCGGCCTTGGCATAGTCGTTGTTGATGGTGAGAACCGGCAGACCGGCCGCATTGTTGGCAAGCTTGCAATTGGCTGTCAGGGGACGAATGGATTGCATGTGGACTCCTGTCATCAGGGGAAACCGAAAAACAAAAAGGCGGCCAATGGCCGCCTTTTTCAAGCTACGCGATTGCGCATCCCAAATTACTTGGAGATGTGAGCGATCAGGTCCAGAACTTTGCTGGAGTAGCCCATTTCGTTGTCGTACCAGGATACAACTTTAACGAATTTGTCGTTCAGCTGGATACCAGCCTTGGCGTCGAATACGGAGGTCTGACGCTCACCCAGGAAGTCGGTAGATACAACTTCGTCTTCGGTGTAGCCCAGAACGCCTTTCATAGCGCCTTCGGAAGCAGCTTTCATCGCTTCGCAGATTTCTGCGTAGGTGGCAGCTTTCTTCAGGTTAACGGTCAGGTCAACAACAGACACGTCCGGAGTCGGAACACGGAAAGCCATACCGGTCAGCAGGCCTTTCAGTTCCGGGATAACTACGCCAACAGCTTTGGCTGCACCGGTAGAGGACGGGATGATGTTCTGAGCCGCACCGCGGCCACCGCGCCAGTCTTTGGCAGACGGACCATCTACGGTCTTCTGGGTAGCAGTGGTAGCGTGAACGGTGGTCATCAGGCCAGACTCGATACCGAAGGTATCGTTCAGAACCTTGGCGATCGGGGCCAGGCAGTTGGTGGTGCAGGAAGCGTTGGAAACGATGTCCTGGCCAGCGTAGGTAGAGTCGTTAACACCCATTACGAACATCGGGGTAGCGTCTTTGGACGGGCCAGTCAGAACAACTTTCTTGGCACCAGCAGCGATGTGCTTACGAGCAGTCTCGTCGGTCAGGAACAGACCGGTAGCTTCAGCAACAACGTCAACACCGATTTCGCCCCACTTCAGGTTGGCCGGGTCACGCTCAGCGGTAACACGTACGGTTTTGCCGTTTACAACCAGGTTGCCGTCTTTAACTTCAACGGTACCGTTGAAACGACCGTGAGTTGAATCGTACTTCAGCATGTAAGCCATGTAGTCAACATCGATCAGATCGTTGATACCAACAACTTCGATGTCTGCACGCTCGCAAGCCAGACGGAATACGAAACGACCGATACGGCCAAAACCGTTAATACCTACTTTGATAGTCATATTTAGTTACCTAACTGTTCAGTAGTCAAAGAAAATTCCGCTTGTAAATTTACTAGAACTCTCCGGTGAGTCAACCAACATTCTGTCTGAAATTGCGCTATATCATGAAAAACTGTGAAATTAATTTTCTGTTTATGTAACTGATTACCACGTTTTGACGAAAAAAGTGCCAGAACGTGGCATCGCGCAGATATCAACAATAGTGCCTACTCGGTCACACAACCATTCACAGAGATATGTAAAAATGTGCGCGGTTTAGCATGGCCCATAGAGCCACTGTTCAAGTACCACCCCATAAAAATCAAACAAAATAGTATAGATAGAATCCACAGCGGGAATTCTCAAACTATGACCACCCTGATTGAACAGCTGGCTGCCGCAAAAGGTATCGCCAGCGAGTATGTCGATGCCTGGGGCCACCCGGCCCAGGTATCAGAAGAGAGCAAGGCCGCCATGCTGGGCGCCATGGGCTACCGCGTCGATGACGAGGCCGCACTGGTGCAGCAGCTGGAAGAGGAACATCGTCAGCACTGGCTGCGGGCGCTGGATCCTGTGATGGTGGTTCGCACCGGCGACGCCGTTACCCTTGAGGTTCGCCTCCCCATCGAATTCGTCAACGACGCCCTCACCTGGCAGCTCCAGCAGGAGCAGGGTGCAGTGCTGTCCGGTCAATTCACCCCCATCGAGGGTGAGCTGGTCGGCGTGGCCGAATTTGAAGAGATGGAGTGCCAGGCCTATCGCGTCACTCTGGATATGGCCCCGGAGCTGGGTTATCACCAGCTGGTGCTGCTGGAAGAGGGCAATGACGAGCCGTTGGCCACCATGCGCCTCATCGTTGCCCCCAAGGCCTGCTACAAGCAGGCGCCGATTGCCGATGGCCGCAAGGTATGGGGTCCGAGCGTGCAGCTTTACTGCCTGCGCAGCCGCCATAACTGGGGTATCGGTGACTTCAGCGATCTGGGCCAGCTGGTTGAGAAAGCCGCCGCCTGGGGTGCCCACTTCGTCGGCCTCAACCCTATCCACGCCCTCTATCCGGCCAATCCGGAGAGCGCCAGTCCCTACAGCCCCTCTTCCCGTCGCTGGCTCAACGTAGCCTATATCAATGTGGAAGCGGTGCCCGAATTCCAGCAGAACGATCGCCTGAAAGCGGAAGTGGCAAGTCCTGCCTTCCAGCAGCATCTGGCCGATCTGCGCGCCAAAGAGAACGTCGATTACACCGGCGTCATCGAGACCAAGATCGGCATGCTGCGTCAGGTGTTCGACGATGCCCCCCTGAGCGCCGAACGTCAGGCCGCCTTCGATGCCTTCGTCGCCGCCGGTGGCGACAGCCTGCAGCAGCAGGCTGCATTTGATGCCCTGCAGGCCCACTTCTATGCCAAAGGCGAAAATGCCTGGGGCTGGCCGGTATGGCCGCAGGAGCTGCGCGATTACCACAACCCTGCCGTTGCCGCCTGGATGGCCGAGCACCCGCAAGATGTAAACTTCTATCTCTATCTGCAGTTCCTGGCTGATGAGCAATTGGCGCAAGCCGATGCCCGTGCCAAAGCTGCCGGCATGGTGATGGGTATCTACCGGGATCTGGCGGTGGGCGTCTCCGAAGGCTCCACCGAGATCTGGGCAAACCAGGATCTCTACTGCCCGAAAGCTTCGGTCGGTGCGCCACCCGATATCCTCGGCCCGCTCGGTCAGAACTGGGGCCTGCCCCCGATGAACCCGAACAAGCTGTTTGAAGCGGCCTATCAGCCGATGGTGGACTTGTTCCGTGCCAACATGCGCTCCTGTGGCGCACTGCGCATCGACCACGTGATGGCCTTGCTGCGCCTGTGGTGGGTACCGCCCGGAGCGTCCGCCGCCAAGGGCGCCTACATCTATTATCCGGTCAACGATCTGCTGGGCATTCTGGCCCTCGAATCCCACCGCAATCAGTGCCTGCTGATCGGCGAGGATCTGGGCACCGTGCCGGAGGGGATCGACGTGACCCTGAAAGAGAACGGCGTTCACTCCTACAAGGTGTTCTTCTTCGAGCGCTCCAAGGAAGATGGCGGCTTTATCTCCCCGGCGCACTACACCGAGCAGGCGATGTCGGCCCTGACCACCCACGACATGCCGACCCTCAAGGGCTTCTGGCACTGCGATGATCTGGCGCTCGGCCGTCAACTTGGTCTGTATCCGGATGAAGACGTATTGAAGACTCTGTATGCTGATCGTCACCAGGCCAAACAGCGGATCCTCGACAGCTTGCATGCCCACAAGGTCATCTCTGACAACATCAGTCATGACGTGAACTGGGTCGGCATGAACACCGAACTCAACCACGGTCTGCAGATCCACATGTCCCGCGGCAGTTGCGCCCTGTTCAGTACCCAGCTGGAAGATTGGCTGGAGATGGACAAGCCGGTCAACGTACCGGGCACCAGTTACGAATACCCCAACTGGCGCCGCAAGCTTTCCGCTGATCTGGAAGATATTTTTGCCAATGAGGCACTCAAGGCACTGGCTGGCAAGATGAGCCAAGCCCGTGATGAGGCCAGTCGTTGAGACGCTGTCTCCCACAGCGCTCTCACCTAAATCCACTCCGGCTTCGGCCGGAGTGGATGCTCTGTCATGAAAGGAAATCTCGATGCTCGTTGAACGTTTGGTTGCTGCCCGCTGTTCCGATCCCTTCTCTCACTTAGGCCTGCAGGCCAATCCGGATGGGCCCGGCCTCAAACTGACCGCTTGGTTGCCTGATGCCCTCGAAGTCCGCGTCAAGGATCTCAAGTCGGGCAAAGTCGTTGCCACCCTGGCGCCCACCGATGAATCGGGTCTTTTTGAAACTGTTTTCACCCGCCGCAAAAACTCCTTCCCCTATCAGCTGATCGCCAGCTACCAAGATGCCACCACCGAGGTCATCGACCCCTATCAGTTTCAGGATGCCGCCTGGGCAGGCCTGGCCGAACTGACCGCCCAGCCGGAAAACCTCTATCACACCCTTGGCGCCCAGCTGCGCACCGTGGAGCATCTTGGCCAGCAGGTGGAAGGGGTGCGTTTTGCGGTCTATGCGCCGAGCGCCACCGCCGTGAGCCTCATCGGCGATTTCAACTTCTGGGATGGCCGCCGCCACCCGATGCAGCGCAGCCTCTGCGGTCACTGGGTGCTGTTTGTGCCGGGCCTCAAGGCCGGGGATCGCTACAAGTTCGAGCTCAAGGACCCCATGGGCAACCGGCTGCCCCACAAGAGCGACCCTGTCGGCTTCTACTGCGAGCAGTATCCGTCGTTCGCCTCCGTGGTCTATGACCACGCCCAGTACCAGTGGCAGGATGCCGAGTGGATTGCCAGCCAGCACAACGACAAGCGTGAGCAGCCGCTCTCCATCTATGAGCTGCACGTCGGCTCCTGGAAACGCCACCCCAACGGCGACAGCCTGAGCTGGCGCGAGCTGGCAGTAGAGCTGGTCGCCTACGTCAAGGAGATGGAGTACACCCACATCGAGCTGCTGCCGGTCTCCGAGCACCCCTTCAGCGGCTCCTGGGGCTACCAGCCGGTGGGCATGTTCTCCCCCACCAGCCGCTACGGCACCGCCGATGATTTCAAATACTTCGTCGACCAGTGCCACCAGGCCGGGATCGGCATCATTCTTGACTGGGTACCCGCCCACTTCCCGTCCGATGCCCACGGCCTGGCCCGCTTCGATGGCACCCCGCTCTACGAGTACGAGGATCCGCGCCGTGGCTGGCACCCGGACTGGAACTCCTACATCTACGACTTCGGCCGCGACACAGTGCGCCAGTTCCTGGTGGCGAGCGCCCTGTTCTGGCTCGACAAGTTCCACATCGACGGCCTGCGGGTGGATGCGGTCGCCTCCATGCTCTATCTGGACTACTCCCGCAACGCCGGTGAGTGGGTACCGAACGTCGATGGCGGCAACCACAACTACGAGGCGATCAGCCTGCTCAAGTGGACCAACGAGGAGGTCTACGGTAAGTATCCCCACGCCATGACCATCGCCGAAGAGTCCACCGCCTTTGCCGGTGTCTCCCGCCCCACCTTCCTCGGTGGCCTCGGCTTTGGCTTCAAGTGGAACATGGGCTGGATGCACGACACCCTCACCTATATGCAGAAAGAGCCGATCCACCGCCGCTACCACCACAACGACATGACCTTCTCCATGGTTTACCACTATGACGAGAACTTCATCCTGTCGCTCTCCCACGACGAGGTGGTGCACGGCAAGCACTCCATGCTCTACAAGATGCCGGGCGATGAGTGGCAGCAAGCCGCCAACCTGCGGGCCTATATGGGCTTCATGTACGCCCACCCGGGCAAGAAGCTCAATTTCATGGGCACCGAAATCGCTCAGAGCAACGAGTGGAACCACGACGCCCAGCTGCCGTGGCATCTGCTGCAATATCCCAAGCATGCCGGTCAGCAGCGGCTGATCCACGATCTCAACCACCTCTACCGTCATGAGCCTGCCTTGTATCAGGCCGATTATGAGCAGACCGGCTTCCGCTGGCTGGATCACAACGATGCCGACAACAGCATCTTTGCCTGGCTGCGGGCGGACAAAGAGGGCAAGCAGGCTATTGTGGTGGCTTGCAACTTCACCCCGGTGCCCCGTCTCGAATATCGGATCGGCGTCCCTGCGGCGGGCCACTATCGGGTGGTGCTCAACACCGACAGCGAGTATTACTGGGGTAGTAACTATGATGTAGGTCTGGTGTTCGCTGCCGAACCGACCCCCTGGCAGGGGATGGCACACAGCATAGTGCTGGATCTGCCGCCGCTGGCGACCTTGTTTATCAAACAGGAGTCTTGATGCTTGTAATGGAAAAAGGGGTGGGCCACCCGCTGGGGGCCCGCCTTGACGAGAACGGTTGCCACTTCTGCGTCTGGGCCCCCCAGTCGGACAAGGTGGAGATCTGCCTGTACGACGAGCAGGAGCAGGAGCTGATGCGGCTGGAGTTGCCCGGCCGCCGTGGCCAGTATCGCTTTGGCTACGTGCGCGGTGTAAAGGCCGGTCAGCGCTACGGCTATCGGGTCTATGGCACCCCGCAGGAGGGGATGCTGTTCGATCCGCAAAAACTGCTGATTGACCCCTACGCCAAGGCGCTCAGTCGTCCCACCTACTGGGATGAAGCCCTCTATCAAGGGGACAGTGCCGGGATGATTGCCAAGTCGGTGGTAGTGGATGACAGTTATGACTGGCAAGGGGTTGGCAAACCCGGGATCAGTCCGGCCCGCACCATTATCTACGAGGCCCACGTCAAGGGCTTTACCAAGCAGCACCCGGGGATCCCCAAAGCGCTTCAGGGCACCTATCTTGGCATCTGTCACCCGCTGGTTATCGAGCATATGAAGAGTCTCGGCATCACCTCGGTGCAGCTGATGCCGGTGGCCGCCTTCATGTCGGAACCGCGACTGGAGCAGTTGGGACTGACCAACTACTGGGGCTACAACCCCATTGCCTTCTTCGCCCCGGAGCCGCGTTACAGCACCAGGGCAGACGAGGCGGTGACCGAGTTCAAGACCATGGTACGCGAGCTGCACCGGGCCGGGCTCGAGGTGATCCTGGATGTGGTCTACAACCACACTGCCGCCTCTGGCTTCGATGGCCCTACCCTCTCGTTCAAGGGCTTTGACAACGCCGGTTACTACGCCTTCGAAGCGGGCCCCCACGGCCCGGACTACACCCGTCACGCCAACGTGACCGGTTGTGGCAACAGCGTCAATCTGGATCACCCCAACACCCTGCGACTGGTGCTCGATGCTTTGCGCTACTGGGTCACCGAGATGCAGGTGGATGGCTTCCGTTTCGATCTGGCGGTGACGCTGGCGCGGGAAGCGGGAGAGTTCGAGCCCATGGGCGCCTTCTTCAAAGCCGTGATGGCCGACCCTGTGCTGTCACAGGTCAAGCTCATCGCCGAACCCTGGGATATCGGCCCCTTCGGCTACCGGCTGGGTCAATTCCCGAGCCAGTGGCAGGAGATCAACGACCGCTACCGCGACACGGTGCGCGCCTTCTGGCGCGGTGATGCGGGCAAGATGGGGGACTTCGCCACCCGGCTGGTGGGTTCGCGGGATATCTTCCCGAAAAACTGGCGCTCCCCCCACACCAGCGTCAACTACCTCTGCTATCACGACGGTTTCACCCTGGAGGATCTGGTCTCCTACAACCAGCGCCACAATCAGGCCAACGGTGAAGACAATCGGGACGGCCACGGCAACAACCTCTCCTATAACCATGGGGTAGAGGGGCCGACCCTGGATCCGCGGGTCAACAGCCTGCGCCAGCAGCAGAAGCGCAATCTGATTGCCACTCTGCTGCTCTCCCAAGGTACTCCCCACTTCCTCGCCGGGGACGAGATGGGACGCAGCCAGCTTGGCAACAACAACGCCTACTGTCAGGACAACCAGATCAGCTGGGTCAACTGGCAGTGGCGACCGGAGGATGAGCGGCTGTTCGCCTTCACCCAGCAGATGATGGCGCTGCGGGCGGAGTCCTGCGTCTTCTCCAACCTGCAACTGAGCGACGACAGCTGGAATGGCACCCCGTCCAGCTGCCATCAGGTCAACTGGTATCACCCGGACGGCCACCAGCTCACCGATCAGGATTGGCACGCCCCCATGGGGCAGGCGTTCGCCATGGATATCGGCATGATCAACTGTGTCGGCGAGCGCTGGTACGTGCTGTTCAACGCCAGCGATTACGACATCCAGTTCCGCCTGCCGCCGCCGGGGGAAGGGCTGGAGTGGATCCAGACTATCGACACCGCCACCAACGATGGCCTCCCCTTCCTGCCGGATGACATCAAACGGCAGGTGGCGGTCGGCCGGGCCCACTCCCTCAAACTGCTGGAGCGGGTGGCGCTGGCCAGCACGGCGGAGGATGCCCAGCCACCGCAGCAGGAAATTCTCCCTGCATCCGGTGAGGAGATGGTTGCCACCTCGATCACAGATACGGACAAAGCATAAGAGGCATGCTGGAGTCAGCTTTACGGAGCCGCTATGCTGGGCTCCGGTATGGATGGCAAGGAGTCGGTATGAGCAGTAACAATCCGGAACAGTGGCGCAGCAAACTGACCGCCGAGCAGTTTCACGTCTGCTGGGAGAAGGGCACCGAGCGCCCCTACAGCGGCGCCCTGCTCCACAATCGCAAGAGCGGCGACTACCTCTGTGTCTGCTGCAAGAGCGTGCTGTTTCACTCAGGAGCGAAGTTTGACTCCGGCTGCGGCTGGCCCTCGTTCGACAAGGCCATCGAGGGGACGGTGGAGTACACCGAGGACAACAGCCACGGCATGAAGCGGGTGGAGATCACCTGCCGCCAGTGCGGCTCTCACCTCGGTCACGTCTTCCCCGATGGACCGACCGAGACCGGCCAGCGCTACTGCGTCAACAGCCTGAGTCTGGATTTCGAACCCGAGGTCTGAACGGTTTACCCATTGCAATAAAAACGGCGCCTCCGTTATGGAGGCGCCGTTTTTTTATCGGGATTTCACCGGCTTCACGCCAGCAGGATAGCAGCCATCACCAACAGGGCCGCGATGGCCGGCACCGGCAACTTCAACACCCGCAGCAGATAAAAGCCGATGGCCGCCAGCGCAAGATCGGTCGGCGCCAGCACCGCACTCTGCCACACCGGCTGATAGAGGGCCGCCAACAACAAGCCCACCACGGCGGCGTTGATTCCGGTGACGGCCCCCGCCAGACGGGGCCGGGCCAGCCACTGTTGCCAGCAGGGGCCCACCGCCCAGAGCAGCAGAAAACCGGGCACAAACAGCGCCATGGTCGCCAACAGGGCCCCGATCAGCGGCATTTCGGGTTGCAGCTGGGCGCCAAGATAGGTGGCAAGGGTAAACATGGGGCCCGGCACCAACTGGGCCAGGCTGTAACCGGTCAGAAACTGCTGCTCGTTGAGAGTGTGTCCCACGCTCTCTTGCAGTAGCGGCAACACCACATGGCCACCGCCAAACACCAGACTACCGGCGCGATAGAAGTCGGCAACCAGCTGGCCAAGCGGGCTACCGAGCAGCGGCAGACCGATAAAAAGGATGCCAAACATCAGCAGGGTAGGCCAATGAGGCTGACTGCTGGCGGCAGAAGGTAGCTCGGCGGAGGCTGGCACACTACCCGCCCCGCTCTGGCTGCGGGCGCAGATCAACGCCGCTCCCGCCAGCATCAACAGTTGAGTCAGCAGACCGGGCTGCCACCAGAGTGCGGCAGCGGTCACCACCATAATCCCTTGGGTCATTCCAGTGGCACAGAACTGACGACTCATGGTGAACACCGCATCGGCCACCACGATAAGCGCCAGCAGCTTGAGGCCGTGCAAAGCCGCATCGAGCCACAGATTGCTGCCCAGCTGGCCGATGCCGATCGCGGCCGCCAGTAGCAGCAGAAATGAGGGCAGCGTGAAGCCAAGAAAAGCTGAGAGCGCCCCGCCCAGACCGGCGCGATGACGACCGATGGCGAAACCAAGCTGGCTGGAGGCGGGCCCCGGCAGCAGTTGGCACAGCGCCAGCAAGCGGGCAAATTCGGCCTGTGTCAGCCAGCCAAGCCGCTGGACGAAGGTGCGCTGGAAATAGCCGATATGAGCGGCCGGACCACCAAAGCTGATGCAGCCCAGCCATAAAAACTGAATAAATACCTGTCCCACGCTCTTCTCCCTCATCCCTCTTCTCCCGATGGAGAGGGGATATTATGACAGCGCGATGATCGTTTTATGACAATCAGACTGATTAGGCCGACACCATGGGCATATCACCCGGCAAATAGCAGCGTCCCGCCAGCCAGCAGGCGATGGACTGACGGCTGGCGTCGAAATGGGGCTCGGGCAACGCGCGCGGATCGCACCAGACCCAGCCTTCGCACTTCTCCGGCTCCAGCAGTTGCGGCTCACCATCGGCCTTAGCGTGCAGCGTCACCGAGATATAGTGCAGCCCGCTCTCGCGCCATGTCTCCAGATTGTTGGTCACCGCCACCACCTCGGGCCCGTGGATCTCAAGTCCCGTCTCCTCGGCCACCTCGCGGATCGCCGCCGACTCGAAGCGCTCCCCCAACTCCAGATGACCACCCGGGATCGACCAGTAGGGGGCATGGCTCCCTTTGCGTTTGCCAAGCAGCACCTGGCCTTGGGCGTTGGTCAGGATGACGCCGACCCCGACGCGGGGATAGAGAGTGGACATGAAAACGCTCCTTCAATCAGGCAATAAAACGGCCTCACCTTAGGCCCAAGGAGGGCACAGGGCAAGCCCCGGCTGCACGGCACCTGCGGCCGTCAGTGGTCCCCCCCCTTGCCCCTTAACCGGTTATCACTGATGCTGGGGAGTGAAGCCCGGATGGAGAGGTCATCCCCATCCTCTCAGTCCCCCATTACCCCGAGGAGTCCGCCATGAAAAAATTGCTCCCCCTGTGCGCCCTGCTGCTCACGGCTTGCCAAACCACGCCGCCCCCCAACTCGCTCGCCATCGATGATGCCGACGCCTGGCAGGCCATTTGCAAAGATGGCACCCGGGTTCGCGCCGTGGTGGCAGAGGGGATCTGTGGGGATCATCGTGGGGTAGCCATGTGGACGAATAAGCCAAGAGAGGAACGGATGGCAGAAGAAGCCGCCAAATAGTGTGATCTAGACACCATAAAATGACACTGCCGGCCAATTGGCCGGATTTTTTCGCGATCTCGCCAGCACTTTGCCACCTTGTTCATGGTGCGCTCAGTTTTCTGTTCCCATACTGGCCCTACAGTTCCAAAAGAGGAGAGACAAGATGCAAACATCCATCGTCGGGCTCTCCATTCTGTGGGGGCTAGCCAGTTTTGGTGTTCAGGGGGATTTCATCGAGAGCCGTGATTCCGTTGCGCCATCCTGGCAAGCCGAGTCCAGAGTGGAGATGGAAGGTTATCTGATTGAATCGCTTGGCGAAGATCGCTGGCTGTTCGACAACGGCAGCGAGAGCCTGCTGGTCTCACTGCCCGAGGGGCAATGGGTGCCGACCGGCGAGCGGCTGCGGGTCAGCGGCGAACCGCTGCAGGAGCAGAGCGGCTGGCTGCTGCAGGTGGCAGACATCAGCCAGGTCAGCGTCTGACAGCGGCAGTCGCCCCGTCACCGCGACAGCTAATCCAGACCCGATAACCACTACCGAATAACCAAGAGCGAATAGCAAAAGAGGAGGCCAGTGGCCTCCTCTTTCTGTTTATATAAGCGGCTTGCGCGGGCTCACCCCAGATGGTTGAGCGGTAGTGCCGTCTTGTGCTTGATGCGACGCAGCACGAAGCTGGAGCGCACTCCGGTCACCCCCGGAATATGGGTCAGCTTGTCCAGCAGGAAGTGCTGATAGTGCTCCATGTCGCGCACCACCACCTTGAGCTGGTAGTCGGCATCATTACCGGTGATGAGATCACACTCCAGCACTTCGGGCAGTTCGCTGATGGCGCGATCGAAGTTTTCGAACCGCTCGGGCGTGTGTCTGTCCATGGAAATGTGAATGTAGGCGGTGAGGGTGAGGCCAAGCTGGCGGGCGTTGAGCAGAGTAACGTGGGTGTCGATGAGACCGGCATCCTCCAGCGCCTTGACCCGGCGGGAGCAGGGGGACGGCGAGAGCCCGACCAGCTCGGCCAGTTCCAGATTGCTGATGCGGCCATTCTCCTGCATCAGCTCGAGAATATGTCTGTCTATGCGATCAAGTTTCAGCATCTACCCTTCCTCGTTGCAATGACTAATCCACTTTTCCTAGATTAAGGGTGAACTATTGCAAAAACAACCGAAAAAAGTGATTACTTTGCAACCACTCACCGGCACGGGAGGGATACTATGGTTACATCTTCCGGTGGCAAAGCAGATACCTGACCGGGTCTCTGCGGTGAAGGACCTTACCGGGTCAAGAGCCCCATCAGCCGTCTTACCTTATCGGGAAACGACGGGCTGGAACGAGAGAACCCCCTCCCCGAAGGCAACAAAGCAGGCATCCCGGCGCCTGCTTTGTTGTTTTTGGGCGTTTGACGAAATCAGAGCGCGGGCGGCGTGATGCGATAGAGGCAGCGATGCGCCCCCTCCAGCAGATATTGCTCCCGCTCCACCCTCGCCGGCGCCAGCAGCTGGCGAAACAGCGCCAGTTCGCTGCGACAGAAACCGCGGCAGGTGCGCGCCGCCGCACAGATGGGACAGTGGCTCTCCCACAGCAGCCAGCTGCCATCCTCTTCGCGGCGGATCTCCGCCATGTAGCCCTCGCGAGTACGCAGCTCCTTGAGCGCCGCCAGCCGGCCAGAGAGACCATGGGACCCCAGCGCCTCCTGATAGCGAGCAAGCATCTGCAGCTCCCGCTGCTGGATCAGCCGCTCCATCCCCTCCTCGCCAAACAGCTCGCGCACGTTGTCGATCAGTTGCACGGTCAGGTCGCTATGGCTATCGGGGAAGCGCTGCCAGGCCTGCTCGGTGAGCTGCCACAGCCGCACGGGACGACCGCGCCCGCGCGCCTCGTCGCTGAATGTAACCCACCCCTCCTGCTCCAGCGTGAGCAGGTGCTGACGGGCGCCCATGGAGGTCATCTGCAACTGCTCCCCCAGCGCGGCGGCGCTCTGCGGGCCATGGCTCTTGAGCAGAAATAGGATCTTGTCGGTGCTTGCGTTCATGATCTCATTATGGGGAGCGCCCTTTATTAAATCAACAATTCACTTTACTTAATCCCATCTATGAATCAGCATAAATAAACAAATAACTTTACTTAATGGGTGCAACATGGAGAAACACGGGCACAAAAATCCCCTCTGGGTGCTGGTCATGACGGTCACGCTGGCAGTTGCAGGCTTCAGTCTCCCCTCCCCGGTGTTGGCACCTTTGCTGCTGGATCCGGCGCAGGGGATGCTGACGCCGGAAGCCTCCGACTGGAGCCGCAAGGTGTGGCTGGGGGTCATCATGGGGCTCTATCCCCTGTTCCAGCTGGTGGGCAGTCCCTGGCTCGGTCGCCTCTCCGACCGCTATGGCCGCAAGCCACTGCTGTTGCTCTCGCTGGCGGGGGTTCTGGCAGGCTATGCCCTGATGGCACTCGGTATCGCCTGGCGCTCCCTCCCCCTGCTGCTGCTCAGCCGGATTGTGGAGGGGCTGTGCAACGGCAACATCGCCATCGTGCAGGCGATGGCGGCGGATCTCGCCGGCAAGGAGCACAAGGCGCGCAGCTTCGCCTGGATCAACATCGGCATGAATCTGGGCTGGGTCGTGGGGCCGATGATCGGGGGCTACGCCGCGGTGATCTCGGGGGATTACAGTCTGGCCGCCTGGCTGGCGGTAGGAATGACCCTGCTCAACCTGCTACTGGTCTACTGGCTGATCCCCTATCGTCCGCCGGTGGCGGCCACCCTTCAGGCCGCGACTCTCTCCAGCCGCCAGCTGTTGCTGCAACCGGCCCTGCTCCCCTACTTCGCACTCACCCTGATCAGCTATGGCGCCGTGCAGCTCTATTTCACCTACTTCAACATCTGGCTGGTAGAGCGGCTGGCCTGGGATCCGGCCCAGCTGGCGCAGGCGGCGGTGCTGGTGAGCCTGCCCATGATGGCGGGCTCCTGGCTCGGCTCCCGCATCGCCCGCCACTGGCGCGGCAGCTCCCTCGGGATTGTCGGCCATCTGGTGATGGCGAGCGGCATGCTGCTCTTTATCCTGCCTGTGCACTGGTGGGGGCTGGCACTCACCTTCGTTCCCGCTGGTATCGGCATGAGTCTGGGGGAGCTGGCCACCTCGGTGGCGATCTCCAACCGCAGTCACCCGGAGCAACAGGGGCAGGCGATGGGGCTCTACCGCGCCCTCGCCGTAGGCAGCGAGATCCTGGCGGTGCTGCTCGGCAGTCTGGTGCTGCTGGCCGGTACCGAGTGGCCCTTCTATCTCGCCACCCTCTGCTCCCTTGCCAGTGCCGCCGGTTTCTATCTGCTGCGCCGCCGTGCCGACCGTCGTCAACAGCTGGCCAGCTGCACCTGAGCCACGAAGGGATCACAGTTCGGCGCTTCGGCTGCGGGCAAGACTTGCATCGGGGCGCCGGGTCTGGGACGGTAAGGCTCTTTGCGGATTTGTTCGATGCTGGAGGAGCTATGAGTGAGTACAAGGCCATCGCGCTCGATATGGATGGCACCCTGCTGACCCGGGATCACAAGATCTCGTCGGCCACCCGGGCAGCCCTGGCGCAAGCCCGCGCCCACGGCATCAAGGTGCTGCTGGTCACGGGGCGCCACTACATGACGGCGCGTCCCTTCCACCACGAGCTGGCCCTCGACACCCCCCTCATCTGCAGCAACGGCGCCTATCTCTATGATCCGGTGCAGAACCGGATCATCAGCGGCGACCCGCTGGCGGCTGCCCCGCTTACCGAGCTGCTGGCCGCGGTCGAGGCACAGCAGATGGGCGCCCTGTTCCATCTGAGCGAGGGGATCGGCTACATCGGCTGTGAAGAGCATGTCACCCGCATCCGCCACTGGTCGGCCAATCAGCCGGACCACCTCAAGATCGCCATCCATCCGGTTGAGGAGCTGGCAGGCTGGCTCGACAACCCGGTCTGGAAACTGGAGCTGTTCAATCAGGATCCGGCGCGCTTGCACACCTTTATGGGCGAGGTGGTCGAGCAGATGCCCTTTACCCGCGACTGGGCGGCCCCCTATGCGGTGGAGCTGGTACAGCCCGGTTGCAGCAAGGGCAACCGGCTTGCCCAGTGGGCCGCCAGCGAAGGGATTGAGATGGATCAGGTGGTGGCGTTTGGTGACAACAACAACGACATCAGCATGTTCGAGCAGGTGGGGCTGGCGGTGGCCATGGGCAATGCGGCCCCGCAGATCCAGAGCCATGCCCATCGGGTCACGGCCGACCACAACGAAGATGGTATCGCACTGGCGCTACAGCGCTGGGTACTGCCCTGAGCTGACAAGATGCAACATGGCCAGCACGCGGGCTGGCCATGAAGAGAGGGATTAACCGCCGAAGGAGAACTGGATCACCCGATCCGGATAACGCAGACGGTTGTACTCCCGGCGCAGGGATTCGTAGTGGCGAATGGCCCGATCGCGCTTGGCGCGGTAGTAGTCGCGCTGTTCCGTGTTGGTTTCGTTGCGGATGCTGCGCTCCAGCGTATCGATATCCCTCTCGGTACGCTCCAGCTCGTCGCTGATCTCCCGCAGGCGGGCAGCCAGTTTGTACTCTTCGTAGCCACGCTGATACTGCTTGAGGAAGCTGGCGTCATTGGGGCATACCCCCAGATAAGCCTGCCCCTCCTTGCCCTTGCTGTAAGCCAGCTCGGGAATGCAGTAGAGCTCCAGCCCCTTGTCGTAGCCCCGTTTCCACTCAGCTTCATCCACTTTGAGGCCATATTCGCTGCAAGACGAAACGTAATCGCGGGTCGCCTGACGGGTTTTGCCTTCCGATCCATCCTGATAACCCAGGTTGTACCAACTCATGGTGCGGCACTCATCTTCTGACAGGGCACTGCATCCCGCCAGCAATACCGGCAGGGTCAGCAACAGGATTTTGGGGGACATGAACAGACTCCGGAAAAGATAGTGAGCGGCATTCTAGAGAGGATAAAAGGCCATAACAAGGGATGCGCTCCCGTGCGGTCTGGTGCGGTTTATTTGATGTTTTTGTCACTATTCGCGACCACGTCAGAGGGGGCGGCCAACCCGCTTTCCTTGTTATCAGGTGCAAGGTAAACTGCGCCATCTTTTAACTGGCGCGCAACAAAAACAATGAAAGTCCTGACCGTCGATTACCGCTCACCCGATGCGGCCCAACGCTTCACCGAATCCCTGCGAACCACCGGCTTTGGCGTGCTGACCAACCACCCCATTCCGAAAGAGCTGGTGCAGTCCATCTACGACAACTGGTATCGCTTCTTCATGAGCGAGCAGAAGCAGGATTTCCTGTTCAACCGCGAGACCCAAGATGGCTACTTCCCCCCCTCGGTCTCCGAGGTGGCCAAGGGCCATAGCCAGAAAGACATCAAGGAGTACTTCCACATCTACCCCTGGGGCCAGATGCCACAAGAACTGAAGGTGCAGGCGATGGAGTACTACCGCCTCGCCAACGGTCTGGCCGCCGAGCTGCTGGGCTGGGTGGAGCAGTACACCCCGGCCGATATCGCCGCTCACTACAGCTGCCCCCTCTCCTCGATGATCGAAGAGAGCCAGAAGACCCTGCTGCGGGTGCTGCACTATCCGCCGTTCAATGGTACCGAGGAGCCGGGCGCCATCCGCGCCGCCGCCCACGAGGATATCAACCTGCTCACCATTCTCCCCGCCGCCAACGAACCGGGGCTGCAGGTGAAGGGCTCCGATGGCGAATGGATGGATGTGCCGTGCGACTTTGGCACCCTCATCATCAACATCGGCGACATGCTGCAGGAAGCCTCTCGCGGCTACTACCCCTCCACCACTCACCGCGTCATCAACCCGACCGGTGGCAGTGCCGCCAAGTCGCGTATCTCCCTGCCGCTGTTCCTCCACCCGCGCCCGGATGTGGTGCTCTCCGAGCGCCATACCGCTCACAGTTATCTGATGGAGCGGCTGCGGGAGCTCGGGGTGCTCTAATCCACCGACGAGCCGTTGTCAGAGACCAAACCGGAGCAATCTCGCTCCGGTTTTTATTTGGTGGCAGGATTGGGCAAAAAACAGAATTAAATTAGTCAATCGTGCCAATAAATCGCATTTACACCTGATAACCGTCGTAGTGATTGCGCCGTGACCTCCGTAACATGAGCGCCATTCTGCCCCTGCCCAGGGGCGCTCGATTGGAGTTCTTATGAAGCAGTCCCAATGGTCATCCCGACTCGGCTACATCCTCGCCGCAGCGGGTTCCGCGGTCGGTATCGGCGCAATCTGGAAATTCCCCTATGTCACCGCCGTCAACGGCGGCGGCGCCTTCCTGCTGGTCTTTCTGCTGTTCAGCTTCACCCTGGGGGTGGCGGTACTGATGGGGGAAACCCTGCTCGGCAGCATGAGTCGCCGCGGGGTAGTCGGAGCCTTCTCCGATCTGCTCGGCAAACAGTGGCGCTGGGTTGGGGTAATGGGGGTGATCTCTACCCTGCTCATCTACTGCTTCTACAGCGTGGTGGGCGGCTGGACCCTGGGCTATACCGGTATGGCCATCTCAGGTCAGCTCAACCATGGGGATGCGGCGGCCCTCACCGCCCGCTTCAATGACTATGTCAGCGGCGACGTCTGGCCCATTCTCACCCATCTGCTGTTTGCCACCCTCACCTGGATGGTGGTGCAAGGCGGCATTCAGAAAGGGGTGGAGCGCACCTTGCGCTGGATGATGCCGGCCCTGTTCCTGATGATCCTGATGCTGGTCGCCTTTGGCCTCACCCTGCCCAATGCGATGGCGGGGGTTCGTCACTTCCTGATGCCCGACTTCAGCAAGCTGGGGATGTCCGGCGTGCTCGATGCCATGGGACTGGCCTTCTTCTCCCTCTCCATCGGTCTGGGCATCCACACCACCTACGGCGCCTATCTGCCGACCAGCGAAGGGGTTGGTCGCTCCAGCCTCTGGGTGGTGCTGCTGGCCAGCATGGTGGCAGTACTGGCAGGTTTGATGATTTTCCCGGTGCTGGCTTCGACCGGTATCGATCCCGCCTCCGGCCCCGGCCTCACCTTTATGACCATGCCGGCGGTATTTCAGCTGTTGCCCTTCGGTCAGGTGCTTGAGGTGGTCTTCTTCGCCCTGCTGGTTTTTGCGGCGCTCTCCTCGGCCATCTCCCTGCTGGAGCATTTGCAGTGCTTCCTGTGCGAGACTTGGGGCTGGTCACGCCGCACGGCCTGCAGCGCCATCACTGGATTCGTCATGATTAGCGGTGTTCCGGTCAGCCTGTCGTTTGGCCCGCTGCAACACGCCACCCTGTTTGGCAAAACCATTTTCGAGCTGCTGGACTTTGTTACCTCCAACCTGATGATGCCGCTGTTCGGCCTGATGCTGACGCTGCTGCTGGGTTGGAAGCTGGGACGCAAGGCGCTGCCGCAGGGGATTGCCAGCCACTGGCATCACTTGCTGATGAACTGCTGGCGCTGGATTGCCCCCTTGCTGATCGGCGGGATCTTGATTCGCGGTCTGGTGTGACGGTTACTCTTCGCGGGTGGGCTCATCGGCCCGCCCCTGTGCGGCTCTGACGGCCTCTAGGGCATGCTGCCAGCGGGTGATCTCGGCATCATCCGTTCCCTTGGAGAAGACGATATAGAGACCAGCCTGATGGAGCAGCACGCCACTGCTGACGATGCTGCGCCGGGATAACCCCATCTTGTCGAGGGTGGCCTCCATCACCAGCTCCGCCATCGGCAAGGCATCGATCTTGCCCAGCATCAGCCGCTCTATCGCCTCCCCGACCGTCTTGTAGCGCACCAGATTGGTGTAGCCCTCATGGGTCAGCCGCACATCATCGGCATTGCCCAGCACGACCCCCACTCTGGGCAGATCTCGCAGCTGTGCCAGCGAGGTCAACAGGTGGCGACTATCCGGCGCCTGATAGATAAAGACCCGATTGATAAAGAGCGGGCCAACCCATTTGAAATGAGACTCCCGCTCCGGGAGCCGCTGTACCACGAACAGTCCATAGCCGGGCTCGACCCGTGCCAGCGCCAGCGCCCGCTTGAGCGGGTAAATCCGCACCGGATAGCGGGTGCCAAGCTCCTCCTGCACCTCATCAATCAAACGAATGGCGAAGCCATCAAGCTTGCCATCGCGGTATTCGGTAAAGGGGGGTAAGTCGTGACTCAGCAGGGTTAATCCGGACTGCGCCGACACACTCAGGCTGATCAGTAACCAGGGCAGCACCATCCATCTCATACGACATCCTGTCTCATCGTTGTTCCCGTAAGCGCCATGTCGCGGTCACTAGTTCCAGAAGAAGCTACGTCGATTATCGCCCAGTAAATAGCCACAAGGTAGAAAAGATACGGCCCGGCGAGGTTTTCCCCCATTGAGTTGTACGTATAGCCAGAGTGGTGACAGCGGCACACATAAAAAATTTTTGATTTTATGTGTCAATTATTCTTTCCATGGTTTAGGCTGTTCCCTCATTCATTGGTCAGGTTGCCACCTCATGTCTGCCATCCTCGTGCTGTTTGGTCGATTTTTTAGCTCGCAAGAGAGGTGACCTTGCACGCACAGTTTTTCTGAATGTTCATTGCAAAGGTCGCCTCAGGCGGCCTTTTTTATGGTCTGTCGTTTATTGCTACAGAGGAGTATTGCTTCGATGTCGTGTTACCCGGAGGTTGTATGAGCCAGGTTCAGTGGTCTTCCCGTCTCGGTCATGTGCTGGCCGCAGCAGGCACAGCGATTGGCCTTGGTGCCATCTGGAAGTTTCCCTATGTGACCGCCACCAATGGCGGTGGCGCCTTTCTGCTGGTGTTTCTGCTGTTCAGCTTCACCCTGGGGGTCGCGGTACAGGTCGGCGAAACCCTGCTCGGCAGCCATAGCCAGCGCGGGGTGCTCGGCGCCTTTCGCAAACTGGTGGGGCCGAACTGGCGCTGGATGGGGTATATGGGGATCGCCTGCGGCTTCTTTATCTACAGCTTCTACAGCGTGGTCGGTGGCTGGACCGTGGGTTACGCCGCGCTGGCG
Organism: Aeromonas sp. 600886; assembly: GCF_049174935.1. Classification (NCBI taxonomy): domain Bacteria; kingdom Pseudomonadati; phylum Pseudomonadota; class Gammaproteobacteria; order Aeromonadales; family Aeromonadaceae; genus Aeromonas; species Aeromonas sp. 600886. The sequence continues at coordinate 141,586 of NZ_JAAKUB010000010.1, forward strand.
ATGGCTGGCAAGCTCAACCTGAGCGAGGGGAGCGCCCTCACCGCCCTGTTCAACGGCTATGTCAGCAACCCCTGGTGGCCGGTGTTGACCCATCTGATCTTCGCAGGCCTGACCTGGTGGTTCGTGCAGGGGGGTATTCAGAAAGGGGTGGAGCGGGCACTTCGCTGGATGATGCCCGCGCTCTTCATCATGATGTTGTTGCTGGTGGGGGTTGGCCTCTCCATGCCGGGCTCCATGGCGGGTGTGCGCCAGCTGCTGCTGCCGGACTTCTCCATGCTGACCGGCCAGAGCGTTCTGGACGCGCTGGGAGTGGCCTTCTTCTCCCTCTCCATCGGGCTCGGGGTACACACTACCTATGGCGCCTACCTGCCCAATAGCGAAGGGGTGCTGCGCTCCGGGGTCTGGGTCGTTACCCTGGCCAGCCTTATCTCGGTGCTGGCGGGCTTGATGATCTTCCCGGCGCTGGCCTCCACCGGCATCGATCCCACCGCGGGCCCAGGGCTCACCTTTATGACCATGCCTGCCGTGTTCAGTCATCTGCCGTTCGGTCAGGGGCTGGGGGTGATCTTCTTCCTGTTGCTGCTGGTCGCCGCGCTCTCCTCCTCCATCTCCATGCTGGAGCATCTGGTGCGCTTCACTACCGAGGAGTGGGGTTGGTCGCGTCGTGGCGCCTGCAGGGTACTGACTCTTCTCATCATGGCCTCCGGCATTCCGGTGAGCCTGTCGTTCGGCCCATGGAGCGATCTGACCCTGTTTGGCAAGACCATCTTCGAGCTGCTCGACTATCTCACCTCCAACCTGATGATGCCGCTGTTTGGTCTGGTACTGACCCTGCTGCTGGGCTGGCGATTGGGTGATGCCATATTGCCTGCGGGCCTGTCACCCGCCCTGCGTCTGGCGCTGCTCTGGTGCTGGCGTGTGGTGGCGCCGCTGCTGATCAGCGGGATCCTGATCCACGGGATCATCTAACACCTTGCGCATCCGTGCGGGCAGGCCTTGGCCTGCCCTTTTTATTGCTGGCGTTTGCTTTAACAGGCGTTCATATGAGCAGCATCACGATGGACAGGAGTGCAGTCGGGCAATCTCGGCAGAGCAGAGTAGAGGATGTGCGAAATGACAGAGTGGCAGAGTGGCAGAGTGGCAGAGTGGCAGAGTGGCACAATAAGAGGTGGTGCTCGGCTCGCCACAACGGCAACAGAAGAAGCTGGAGTACTGAATTTCAGGCAAAAAAAATCCCCATCTGAGTGGGAACTTTCTCTGCAAGCGCAGCTGATATCTCAGCTTCGCTTGCGAATATGGTGGTCGTTACTGGGATCGAACCAGTGACCCCCTCCTTGTAAGGGAGGTGCTCTCCCAGCTGAGCTAAACGACCTGGGATTCTGAAATGATGGTGGGTCGTGCTGGATTCGAACCAGCGACCAATTGATTAAAAGTCAACTGCTCTACCGACTGAGCTAACGACCC
>NZ_JAAKUB010000011.1:0-133036 GCF_049174935.1 Aeromonas sp. 600886
TATAGCTCAGCTGGGAGAGCGCTTGCATGGCATGCAAGAGGTCCGCGGTTCGATCCCGCGTAGCTCCACCAAATTCTTGTTACAAGAAGCAAAAAGGCCACCGCATCGCGGTGGCCTTTTTGTTTTCTCCATCATTTATTTTCTCCATACGTCCGCGCCTTTCATTTGTAAATCCAATGACCTGAATGAAAAAGCCCGCGAGACTCGCGGGCTTTGCTTGCACTATTCAGATACGCCAGTGGTTAACGGCGACGTCGCCAAGCCAGCGGCAACAGTGCCAGCAGGCCGAGTCCCAGTGCACCACCGCCTGAGGAGGTGTCCGGTTTGGTGGCATCGCTCTCCAGTCTCAGGTCGACGATGATGGGATCATGGTCGGAGGCACTGAAGGGGTTGTCAGACTTGAGCAGGGAGCCGGTGTACTGGCTGCCGTATTCGAACAGGGAGCTCTCGAAGGAGTTGATGTGCCAGTCGGCGACACCTGCCACCTTGCTGGCCAGCGCCGGGTTGGCGAGGGCGTAGTCCAGGGTGCCCAGCTCCCCGTCGTAGCTGTAGGAGATGGCTTTCTCCTTGTTGAATTTGACGTTGAGATCGATCAGGCCGTAGCTGCGAGTCACTTCGCGACCGAGCTGTTCATAGGACTGCTCACCGATAAAGGTGTGGGAGGCCGATACGATCTTCCGCTCGCTGGTGGCCGGGTTGTAGTCGGTCAGTACCCGGATCGGATCTTCCTTGGCGTAGGAGTTGAAGTCGCCCACCAGCAGCACCTGGCCCGGCAGTTTGCTGACCGCTTCACCCAGCACCTTGGCGGCAGAGACTCGGAACTCGGTGCACTTGCCCTGCAGATCGGCCGGTTCTGTCTTGCCATCGCCATTTTCGTAGCAGCCTGACCCCTTGGATTTGAGGTGGTTGACCACCAGCGTCAGCGGCTCCTTGCTCTTGGCGAGGGTGAAGGTCTGAACCAGCGAGTCGCGCTGACCGGCTGTCTTGGCCACACCACCAGTGGTGTAGCGCTGCTCCGGCAGCTTGATGACGCTGGCATCTCCGCTGGGGGTGAGCAGGGCAGGACGGTAGATCATCGCTACCATGATGGCGTCGCCGCCGAAGAACTTGCCATCGGTAAGTGCAGTGACCGGCAGACGCACATAGGCGTAGTGTTTGCTCGCATCCTTCTGCTGTTCGTTGAGGCGGGTCACCAGATTTTGGAGGGCCGAGTTATCCTCGAAGCCGTTGTTCTCCATCTCCATCAGGCCAAGCAGATCGGCATCCATTGCGGTGATGGCATTGACGATCTTGGTGCGCTGCTTCTCGAACTCGGGCTGGCTTTTGGCTCCCCGGTTGCAACCTTTGGCGTTGTCGGCATCCGCCTGATCCTTGCACAGGATATTGAGTGCGCCGCCAATGCTGGAGTGGCTGGTGAAGTAGTTGAGCACGTTGAAGCTGCCGATCCGCAGATCGCTGCCAGCGAGGCGAGCCGGCGCGTCTTGACGATCCTCTTCAGGGCTGCGCAGCAGGGCACCGGCAGTCAGGGTGATATCGCTCGGTACCACCAGACGGAAGGCATCTTTGTTGTATACGATCACCCCCTCCAGCCCGGTCAGTTGATCACCGATGCGCAGATATCCCTGATCGGCATCCCAGCTCGGGAACCAGGGCAGTACGCCATCCGGTGCTTTGTAATCAGACTCAACCACCAGACGGTTGCTGCCATTTTGGGTGGCCAGTGCGACAGCGTCCGCACTGTTGGCAACATGAAGTTGGGTCGGTTTGATCAGCGGGGTTTTGTGGGCCAACTCTACGTTGTTGCGATAGACCTTGTAGTCGAAGCCGTAGTTGCGGGTCAGGTGCAGGTCACTGCTGCTGTCGAGACGTACCCGCATCCCTTCGTGGCGATTGAGCGCTTGAGCCAGCGTCTCCCCTTCATTGACCTGCAGTACGCTGGTCGGCACATTCAGCCCTTGTGCGGTCACTTGCAAGTGGGCTTTTTTGGTGGCCTTGTCGACTAACGGGGTCAGCTGGGTGCCGCCGTAAAACTCTTGCACCTGTGCTTCCAGACAGACTTCGCTCCCCGGTTTGATGTCTTTATATTTGGTCGCGAAGTCCTTGTCGTTCAGATAGACAAAGATGCCATCAGAGGTGGCCGGATTGCCATCGCCCACCGGGTCTGTCAGATAGAAACCCTTGGTCAGGCTTTGGCCCAGCGTCGTCACGATACCGCGAACGTTGAAGGTGCCCGGGCTGATTTTGCCGGTCACCTTGCCGTTATTGTCGGTCACGGTCTGGGTGGCCAGTGCGCTGGCGGAACCTGTGCCCTGAATAGTCGGGATGGGAGTGAGTTGAGCCGGATCGGACGGGCAGACAAATGCCGCATGGGCGCCTGAGGATGCAAGTGCCAGCCCCACGGCCAGCGACAGCAGGGTACGAGTACCTTTCATAGGTGTTCCTTTTTTATTTTTGCCAGTGATTCCATAGCCTTGGCTCGTTGACCAAGGGCGCGCATTGTCACATTTCTGGCATGTCATACCAGTGAGCCAACGCACATTAAATGAATCTGGGAAGGTGCGGGAAAGCGTTTTTATGATCCCAGTAACGATATGATTTTTTTGATAATTCAATCAATTTTAACCCTGAGATCATGACGCTTTCGTGGCAGGGGATAATTCTCTTTGAGAATAAAGATTGAGGGGATCTTGTCGCCTTCCTATACTGGGTTCGTTCCTCACGGAACCCAGGTAAAGGGCAAACCGGCAGTGATGTCGGGGCGCAATGCTTCCGGTCTCGATCGTGGATCCAGATAGCGGGGTTTCCCTGGGTGAGGGGTGGTTTTTGTGGCAGGTCCATTGCCAGTTGTCTGCGCCCATCATGCAGGTTGCGATTGTTCTTTGCCTTGGTGACCAAGCCAAGACAAAACAAGGAAGATAACAATATGCAACAGCTCTTCAGACCCAGCAGGCTTGCCATGCTGGTCGCCCTTGCGGCCGCGCCCGCCTGGGCTCAGGCCGCTTATCCCGCCTATAAATCCGGTACTGCCTACAAGGCTGGCGATATCGTCAGCAACGTCGGTTCCCTCTACGAGTGCAAAGAATTTCCCTATTCAGGCTGGTGCGGGGCATCCCCCTATCACTATGAGCCGGGGGTAGGTGTGGTCTGGGCAGATGCCTGGAAGCCCTATGGTGGCGAGGTGCCCCCTCCTGCGCTCGGTGTGGCAGTCAGCTCACCGGCTGCCGGTGCCAGCTTCAACGAAGGAGCCAGCGTGGCGCTGGCAGTGACCCTGAGCGGCCCGGTAACGGCCTTGGCCCGGGTGGAATATCTTGTCGACGGCAAGCTGGTCGCCACGGCGAGCGCCTCGCCATGGAGTGCCAGCTGGAGCGCCGCCGGAGTGGGAGGCCATACCCTCAAAGCTCGCGCGCTGGATAAAGATGGCAAAGTGCTGAGCGAGGCGGATTCGAGCTTCAACGTCGCCGCCGTGGTGGCGCCAGAGGCGCCCAAGGCGAGCATCAGCAGCCCGGCCAATGGAGCCAAGGTGATGCTGGGTCGCAGTGTGGCGGTGAGCGGCAACGTCACCGATGCCAACAACGATGTGGCCAAAGTCGAGCTCTATGTCGACGGCAAGAAGGTGGGCGAAGATACCAGTGCCCCCTGGCAGGTGAACTGGACACCGGATGCCAAAGGGAGTGCCGCCCTCAAGCTGGTGGCCACTGACAAGACCAATCTGAGCGGCGAGTCAGCGGCGGTGACCGTCACTGTCGAGGAGGCAGCGCTGCCGCCCACCGGTGGCAACCTCTCTTGTGACATTCGCCAGATCTATCGCCCGGATGGTTACGAGTGCATGGGGGATGACCATGCCCGCCGGGTCATCGGCTACTTCACCTCCTGGCGCACTGGCAAGAACGGTCTGCCCGCCTATCTGGTGAGCGACATTCCGTGGAGCAAGATCACCCACATCAACTACGCCTTCGCGGCGGTGGACGAGCAGAGCCACACCATCAAGGTGGATGACTCGGCGACCAAGATGACCTGGGATGGCGTGCCGGGTGCCGAGATGGATCCGGAGTTTGCCTACAAGGGCCACTTCAACCTGCTGTCGAAGTACAAGAAGCAGTATCCGGACGTGAAGACCCTGATCTCGGTGGGGGGCTGGGCCGATACCCGCGGCTTCTATACCGCCACCACCAAGGGTGACTGCTCGGTCAATACTGCCGGTATCAACACCCTGGCTGATTCGGCGGTGAGTTTTATCCGCCAGTACGGCTTTGATGGGGTCGATATCGACTACGAATACCCCACCTCGATGAAGGATGCGGGCAACCCCAACGACTTCCCGCTCTCCAACCAGTGCCGTGGCAAGCTGTTTGCCAACTACAAGGTGCTGATGCAGACTCTGCGCAGCAAGCTCGACAGCGCCGGCAGCGAGGATGGTCGCAAGTATATGCTGACCATCGCCTCGCCGGCCTCGGCCTACCTGCTGCGCGGCATGGAGAACTTCCAGGTCACCCAGTACCTCGACTACGTCAACCTGATGACCTACGACTTCCACGGCGCCTGGAACCATTTCGTCGGTCACAACGCCGCCCTGTTCGACAACAAGGCAGATGCCGAACTTGCCCACTGGGGCGTCTATACCCAGAGCCAGTTTGGCGGTATCGGCTACCTCAATGCGGCCTGGTCTGCCCACTACTTCCGTGGTGCCCTAGCGGCCGGCAAGATCAACGTGGGCGTGCCTTACTACACCCGTGGCTGGCAAGGGGTCAGCGGTGGCACTCACGGCCTGGCCGGCAAGGCAGCCCTGCCGAGCCAGAGCGATTGTCAGCCGGGTACCGGTGGCAGCACCATTCCGTGCGGCAACGGGGCGGTCGGTATCGACAACATCTGGCATGATCTCGACAAGAACGGCAAGGAGATCGGCGGTGGTGCCGTACCCATGTGGCACGCCAAGAACCTGGAGAACGCCGCCAGCCTGGGTATCACCACCATGCCGAGCTACGGTCAGGCCTGGGGTCTGGATCCCAACAACCCGGCGCACGTGATGCAGGGCAAGTATGTCCGCTACTACGACGACAAGGCCCATGCCCCCTGGTTGTGGAACGAGGAGAAGAAGGTGTTCCTCTCCACCGAGGATGAGGAGTCCATGGGTCACAAGCTGGACTACATCGTCAATCGTGGTCTGGGTGGTGTGATGTTCTGGGAGATGGCGGGTGACTATGCCTACGATCCGGTGAAAAAAGAGTACGGTATGGGGGATACCCTGACCACGCTCGCCTACGACAAGTTCGCCAAGGCGACCAAGTACAACACCAAGCAGAACGATCTGGCTGCGCCAACTGCCCAGCTCGACATCGCTGTGAGCCTCTCCGGCTTCAAGGAGGGGGATTCCAACTATCCGATCAACCCGACCCTGAAGCTCACCAACAACTCGACCCAGACCATTCCGGGCGGCACTCGCATCGAGTTTCTGGTACCCACCTCTACCTCCGACACCATCACTGACCAGAGCGGGGTGGGGCTGAAAGTGGTGGAGAGCGGTGGCAACCAGAACTCTGACGGGATTGCCAACGAGAAGGATTTCCACAAGGTGGCTCTGACGCTGCCGACCTGGAAAGCCTGGACGCCGGGCAGCGATGTGGAAGTGGCGATGACCTACTATCTGCCGGCCGCCGGTGTGCCGAGTGGCATCCGCATCATCAGCGGCAGCCAGACTGCGGGTCTCAAGGCCGAGTTCCCGACCCTGCCGGAGGCCGTGCTGGGCAGCAATGGTGGCGGTGAGAACCCGGGCGGCGCCACCTGCAGCAGCCAGAACGTCAACCCGGCCTCCTACAAGGCTTACCCGAACTGGCCGCAGGGGGATCATGCCAATGGTGGTGATCGCATCACCCATAACAAGATGGTGTGGCAGGCCAACTGGTGGACCAGCAGCGAGCCCAAGGCAAGCGACGGCAGCTGGAAGTCTGTCTGTAGTTATTGATTTTAAAATCAATGATATAAGTGAGGCTTCGGCCTCACTTTTTTTATCTGGTTGGTCACTCTGGTTGAAAATGCGCCTGCCCTTCCTGGCAGGCAGCCTCTATACTAGAGTCGATTAATAATCAGATGGATATCAGCGTATGGCGAGTATATTGGATTCCGTTGATCAACGAACTCAACTGGTGGGGGAAAACCGCCTTGAGTTGTTGATGTTTCGTCTCGGCACCCGCCAGATGTTCGCCATCAACGTCTTCAAGGTGAGGGAAGTGGTGAAGTTGCCCCATCTCAGCAAGATGCCGGGCTCCCATCACAATATCAGCGGGGTGGCCAATATCCGCGGCACCTCGATCCCGGTGATCAACCTGCGCAGTGCCATTGGTATGCGCCCCATGCCCATCGACAGTGAATCAAACCTCATCATCACCGAATACAACCGCACCATTCAGGGCTTTCTGGTGGGGCAGGTGGCCAATATCGTCAACATGACCTGGAAGGATATCTTGCCACCGCCGCGCTCCGCCGGGCGCGCCAATTACCTCACCGCCATCACCCGCATTCCGGAAGATGGCGTCGATCAGATTGTCGAGATCATTGATGTGGAGAAGGTGTTGGCGGAGATCATCACCTATGACATCCGCATCTCCGAAGAGGTGCTGGATCGGGAGATCCTGCCCGAGATGCACGGCCGCAAGGTGCTGATCGTCGATGATTCCAGCACCGCCCGCACCCAGGTGCGTGAGACTCTTGGCCAGCTGGGACTCGAGGTTATCGAGTGTCAGGATGGCTTGCAGGCGCTGACCCTGCTCAAGGGGTGGTGCGATGCTGGCAAGAAGGTGACCAACGAGATCCTGCTGATGATCACCGATGCCGAGATGCCTGAGATGGACGGCTACCGGCTGACCCACGAGGTGCGCAGTGATCCGCGCATGTCCGATCTCTTTATTACCCTCAATACCTCCCTGAGCGGCAACTTCAACGAAGCCATGGTCAAGAAGGTGGGTTGTGATCGCTTTATCTCCAAGTTCCAGCCCGACCTGCTGGTGGGCGTTGCGCAGGAGAGGTTGCGTCAGGTGTTGGGAAACTGACCGATACCAATCCACTGGTGAACCATAACAACGGGAAACTCGGGAGATGCCGTAAGCGCCGGTAACTCTCTGGCACCTATTCCAATACAGCCAAATCCCCATTCTGGATGTTAAACGGCGTATATTTGTTCTGGCTGCTGATGATGGCGCCATCGTCGAACACCTGCACCACTTCGAACAGGCCGTCGGCCGGGTTGCGCATCATGCGCGATTTGCCGTAGGGGTCGATGAAGTCGGCGTTGTGCTGGATGCGGAACTGATCGCCAAGCTTGATGCCGTTGCGTCGTCCCAGATTGATGTAGGGGCCGCGTTCGTTCTGGCCGACCACCCGGGCGGTGACCGGGGCGCAGGTGAGCTGGGCTACCAGATCCTGAGCCGCCTGTTGCAACTGGTAGTTGACCTCCTGGCCATAACTTGACTGCCAGAACTGGCCGCTGCTGCTGCCCACCTGTTCCCGCTTGCCAAAGGTCCAGGTGGCACGTCCTTCGTAGACCTTGCGGTTGATCAGACTGCCGTTAATACCGTCGAACAGGTAGAGCTGCATGCGAAAGTTGCGCACCGGATCCTCATACCAGCTGGTCAGCTGGTTGCCCTGCGGCTCTATGGAGAGATCGTCGATGCTGCCGAGCACCAGATACTGGCTGTCGGTACGCAGGCTGAGCGCCTTGATCTCCTCGAGGGCGCTGCGATCCCCCTGTTGCAGATGGAGCGGATCGATGCGCAGGTTTTCATCCAGCCACTGGCGCACCGCGACCCCTTGCGGCGCATTGGCGAGGGTCTCGAACAGTCGTCGCGAGAGGTTTTCCGGCATGTCGTCCATGGCGCCGTAGCTGGCTTGGTCCGGATAGCGCATTCGCAGCCTGACCAGTGTCAAATCCTTGGCGAAGTGCTGGGTCTGGCAGATCTGGCGTTCGGCCTGAATGTCGGCCACTAGCGTGATGTACATGCGGCCGTTGCGCACCTCTTCCCGCTTGAGCCGGTATTGGCGAATGTCGCCGCCGGAGCGGATCTGGATCTGCTCGGATCGCAGGCTGCCATTTTCCAGACGCTGGACGCTGGAAACGGCCGCGCCGCTGGCCAGCAGCGCCTGACGCAGGGCGTCGCGGGTCGCCTGCTCGCGGGCATAGACCTCATCGCCCCCCAGAATGGCGGCGCTGCCCTGCGCTTCGATAAGCTCGGCTCGGGCGCTCAGGCTGGCCAGCAGCAGGGTCAACAGCAGCGGTAATTTCATAGCAGATACCTTGAGTTGGCGGGCAGCCGCGCCATTTTGAGGAAATGGCGCCTGCTGGCCGACATGGATCACAACACGTTCCAAGTGGCAGCGCACGTTGGCGCTGACGATGTCCATTAAAAAAGCAAGAATCATGCCTCATTCCCGGCTCAAGCTTTGTCCGGCGCGTCCGATAACAAATCAGGTGCAGATACAGGAAAGGTATCCATGAACAAACTCATCACGGCGTTGGCGCTCGCCCTGGCATTGACCGGATGCGGCTCCGACCCTATCAATCGAGATCAGGGTGACCCCCGCCAGGCGGCGCAGGGGATGGAGCTCAACTGGCTGGTGGCGCGTATGACCGATCAGTTGATGGAGCGCAAATCACTGACCACCCTGACCGAGCCCATCGCGGTGGCCTCTTTCGTCGATCTCGATACCCTGCAGGATACCAACTGGATGGGGCAGCAGATTGAGGAGAGCTTTATCTACGAGCTCAACCGCCGCGGCGAGGTGGTGGTGGACTTCAAGCTGACCGGTAGCATCAAGGTGACGCCGCAGGGGGACTTCGTGCTGAGCCGCAACTATAAGGAGCTCTCTTCCCGTTTGCCGATCTCCCGCATTCTGGTCGGCACCTTCAGCCGCAATAGCAAGGGGATCCTGGTCAACGCCCGCGTTATCGACATGCGCACCAAGATGGTGGAGACCACAGCCCAGAGCCTGATCCCGCAAAAATATCTGTTCGGTGCCAACAACTCGTTTGGTCGGGCATCGATCAATCGCGGTTATCTGATGCGTGACAGTCAGGCTAGGCCGGGCGGTCATCTAGTCAACCTGACCCCGTGAGGAGCGAGTCATGAAGATCCTGTTTGGTTGCCTGTTGGCTCTCTTGCTCACCGGTTGCAGCGGTAACCGGGTGGTGGATTACACCCAGGGTGGCAAGCCCGATGATTTTCCGGTGCTCAAGGCGGTGGGTTATGCGGTGATCGACATCCAGCCCGGCCCCTCCCAGCCGGAGAAGATGCTGCAAGCCATTCGCGCCTCCAAGATGGATGCCTATCGCGAGCTGGCCGAGCAGCTCAATGGTCAGCAGGTGCGCGGTCAGAGCAGCTATCGTGACCTGACCCAGACCTCCAACTCGCTGGATGTGTCGGTCGCTGGTGTGGTGCGTGGTGCCCGGGTGGTTGCCTCCTATCCGCGCGGCAACACCTATGCCACCGAGATGGAGCTCGATACCCGTGCCCTCTACAACATCAATCAGTTGATGGCTGGTCAGTTCTGAGTTGATTGTCTGACCTGAAAACAGGCATCAACACAGGCATCAAAACAAAAGGCGAGCAGGGTGCTCGCCTTTTGTCGTTGTGGGCTGGTTAGCTCCCCATCAGCACCGGCGGCACTGCGGTGGGTTTCACATCCTCGCTCGGGTAGCAGCCAAGCACCTTGATATAGCGGGTGATCTTGGTCAGCTCCACCAGTGCGGCCTGCATCGCCGGGGTCTGCAGGTTGGCGGAGACATCCAGATAGAACATCTCTTCCCACGGGTTGCCCTGCACCGGACGGGACTCCAGTTTGGTCATGTTGATCTCGTGGCTGCGCAGCACCAGCAGCGCCTCGACCAGCGAGCCCGGTTTCTGGGAGGTGGACATGATGAGGGTGGTCTTGGCCGGGATCTGCGGTGCCACGTCGATGGGCTTGCGCGCCACCACGATAAAGCGGCTGTAGTTCTCTTTCTGGTTGGCGAGCTGCTCGGCCAGCACATCCAGACCATACAGTTCGCCACCGGCGGCGCTGCCGATGGCGGCGGCCTCCGGGCTGGCCAGTTCTTTCACCTTCATCATGGCGCTGGAGGAGGAGTCGCAGATCTCGTGACGCGCCCCTTCCAGCTTGCTCAGATAGTGGGAGCACTGCTGGAACACCTGCGGGTGGGCATAGAAGGTCTTGATACGGCCAAGCTCGGTCGGCACGGCGGTGAGAATGCAGTGCTCGATGGGGTAGGTGAGCTCACCGACGATGGAGAGGCTGGTATGCTGCATCACGTCATAGACTTCGTTGATGGAGCCCGAGCTGGTGTTCTCGATGGGCAGCACGCCAAAGGCGGCGCGACCCGACTCCACCGCATCCAGTACTTCACGGAAGTTCTGGCAGTTTACTTCGATCACCTGATCCTTGTAGCGCGCCAGATATTTGCGGGCGGCCAGGCTTGAATAGGAACCGCGCGGTCCCAGATAGGCGACGCTGGTCATCGGCTCCTGCTGCTCCGGGTTGAGCAGGCTCTGAAGATAGGCCTGCTGGGAGAGCACAGAGTCTTCGATGATGGTGTGATAGATGCGGGTGATGTACTGGGCATCCAACCCCAGCACGCGCCCTTTCTGGATCAGGGCGACCAGCAGCTCCTGCTCCCGCTGGTGGTCACGAATGGGGCGCGGGTTGGCTTGCTTGGCACGGGCGACCTCGATGCTGAGGGTCTTGCGTTTCGCCAGCAGGGCAAGCAGCTCCTGATCCAACCGGGTGATGTCTTGTCTGATCTCGTCGAGCGTTGCCATGATTGTTCCCTATCCAAGTAATCGATTGATATTAATGCAAAAAAAAGCCTCCGCTAGGGGAGGCTCGATTCGTCTTTGCTTTCTGTTCACACGACGACAGGCCTTCCCTCAAGCGGGCCGGATAAACGAGAAAGCAAAGAAGAATGGTGCGTGCATAGGTGTGTCCTTGAAGTAACGTCATAACCATTAAGGGATTTGCCGGTCTGATGCAAGTAAAACTTGCCCGCGGGCGGGGATGGGGGCAGGGTATCCGGTTAAGAAAATGGCATATGAGCGATGTTCTATTGACTCTGTTTTTATGACTGAAACCCAGTGGGGGAGGTAAAGACGATGGCGATTATTTTCGATCTGGGACGGGTGGTGGTGAGCTGGGATCCGGTAGGCATAGTGCGTTCGGTGCGTGGCCCGCAAGGGGCTGAACAGTTGGCCGAGCTGCTTTTTAACCACCCGGATTGGCTGGGGGTGGACAGAGGCACCATGTCGCTCCACACCATGGCCCGGGAAGCGCAAGCGCGCACTGGCCTCTCGGCGGCACAGAATCTGGCCATTTTACAGGCAGTTCCCGCTTCCCTGCTGCCAGATCCCGCTATGCTAACCCTGATAGCCGATCTGCACGGGGCGGGGCACACTCTTTATGCCCTCTCCAACATGGGGCACGCCAGCATCGACTGGCTGGAGCAGCATCAGGATTTCTGGCGCTTCTTTAGCGGCAAGGTGGTGTCGGCGCGGGTACGGATGATGAAGCCGGAGCCGGATATCTACCGCTATCTGCTGGTGTCGTTCGATCTGAAACCGGCAGAGTGCATCTTTATTGATGACAGTCCCGCCAATATTGCGGCCGCCGAGGCCCTCGGCATCAGGGGGATCGTCTTTACCGACGTGGCGAGTTGCCGTCAGCAACTGGGTGAGCTGGACAGTTTGCCTGTCACCGACAAGGGGTGATGCCCCTCCAGGAGTACTATGGAGCATGGCCGGTTTCGCAATTGGCTCAGTCACTATCCCGAGGCAACCCTGATCATCGCCTGCAAGGATGGCAGTGGTTATCAGCTCTGTATCGATGCGGAAGGGGAGTACCTCTGTCTGACAGACAGCGAGGGGGAGCACCTGACCTTCACCTCGCTGGATCAGGCGCAGGGCTTTTTGCGAGCCCATCGGGTACATCAGGCCAGATTGCGAGTGTATGACGCTCAAGGTATTGATTTTATGGATGAATCACGGGAAATAATCATCAAGTTTTAATTTTAACCTGACTCTGTAAGGGCCTATTCAGCTTGTTTCCCGCACAATAAGCCACCTGTTTATCATCCGGAGCTGTTTAATGGATGCCAATGTTGTTGTCTTGAATCAGGGATATGATCACTCTTTTCAAGCCAGGGAGCTGCAGCTGATTGAGCGACTGGCAAATTTTGACGAGCTGATAGTCTCTTTTTCGGGGCGGTTGGAATCCTGTTACAGCATCGATTTGTGCCGTGCCAGCGGGATCAAGATCCGCGCCATCACCCTCGATAATCCGACCCGCAGCCGCAGCGAAGTGGCCCGAGCCCGCCGTTATTGCCAGCGTTATGGCATCGATCACTGGGTCATCAAGAGTGACGAAATCATCTTTTGCGATCGCCTGCCTAATATGGAGGGGTTGATCGATCCGGTTCGCCGCATTGGTGAGTATGTGCAGGCTCGTCCGGAATGGGCTCATCTGCCGTTGCTGGTTCCGGCCGCGGTGGAGGAGCGTGATGACTATCTTGCCCAGTTCGGCTCACTGCCTGCCAACACCATCTGGTTTTTTGCCGATAACGGGGTGATGAGCCGTGATTTTCGCTATGGCTTCAACAAGCGTCAGCTCGGTCGTTGGGGCAAAGGGAGCAACGGTTGCCTCAGCAATCGCTTCACCAATCCACGGCAGTTGAAGCAACGTTATCTACGAATGGTGGATCAGGCCGAACAGATGCTGGCCGACATGGGGCTGGATGAGGCGCAGGTCTTTTTCCATACCCTGTGCGACTGCTCTACCACCCTGGCCCGGGTGCGTCTGCCCGAGCATCAGCGTGCTCAGGCCTTTGATATGCAATCGGATATTCTCTCTGCCCTCAAGAGGACCGAGTTCGATCTGGTGACTCTGGATATGGCGCACAAAGAGCGGCACGATCTTGCCATCTAGCCCGTGGGCAAGCGACGCCGGAGCCAGAACGTGAGTGCCGTCATAGGCAAGGGGTGGCGGGACTGTTTATACTGTCGCCCTTTCACCTGTTGCCGAGCTTCGCCCTATGAAACCCTTCTCCCGTCTGCTGATTGCCCTGTGCCTCTCCCCCGTGTTGGCGCAGGCTGCCCCTCTTTCTCGGGTGACGCTGCCCGATGGTCGGCAGGTTCAGCTCAACGATGACTTTACCTGGGAGTATCTGGTGGTCAAACCGGCCGAGTCCGTACAGGGCGTGGCTGCTGATGGGAAGGCTGGGGCCGTGGTGGCCGTTGCTGCTCCGGTGCTGACCGATCAGGCCAAGGCCAACCCCGAATTGCTGTCACAAGCAGCACGCGACGGTGTGGTGGTCAAGCTGGACAAGATCGAGGGATCTGACCCGCTGGTGCTGACCTTTATGGTGAGCAATACCGGCACCCGCAATGTGGTCGGGGTGCGTGGCATGGTGACCCTGTTCAGTGCTGACGGAGTGCAGCTGAGCCGTCAGGAGGCCCGTTTCTGGGTTGCCGAGAACCGCCTGCCGGAGACCTATCTGCGCAAGGGGCAAGTCCGTCCGTCGTTGGCCCTCGAGATCCCCCGTCCTGCCGGATTGACCGGGCAGCCCTTGGTCAGGGTCGAAATTGATGAGGTGGTCTTCCGCTGATTTGGTGTTGTCCGGCCCATGCAAACCGATTGGGCCGGCAATTTGTTACCCCTGACATCTCGGGAAATATCTGCTTACATCTGACATGGTTTTGCAACAGCTTGCCGCTCGGCAAGCCGGGATGCTGACCGCACAATGACTCCATACCAGCTCGCTAGCAACGGGCCCAATCACATGGAGTTATCATCATGAAAAAAGCAACTGTATCTCTTCTGGTTCTGGCCGGTTTCGCCTCTACTTCCGCTCTGGCACAGGATGCGTTCAGCTACGCAAAGGGCGGTTTGACCTGGGCGCACACCAAGTCTGATTACCTTAGCCAAGACAGCGCTGCATTTCCCCGTGATGCTGCCAGCAAAGGTACCCGTGATTTTGGTGGTCTGAGCCTGGACCTCTCAAAGAGCTTTGGCTCCAACTTCTACGGTCGTGCCGGAACCGAATTCACCTCCCGCAACGACGGCAATGACAGCATGTCCATCTCCAGCCTGGGTATCGGTGTCTTTACCCCGCTGAGCACAGGACTCAATCTCTATGGCGAAACCGGTTTGATGGGCTATCAACTTGAGCGTGAGCTGGCCAAGAACAACAAGGGATGGGACGAAGTGGCTCGCAAGGATAGTGGCAGCATGTACGGTGAAGTGGGTCTGCGCTACGACATCGGCGACATCGAGCTTTCCACGGCTTACCGTTACGCCAACATGACCGACGATATGCATGACTTCAAGGTAGGCGGTGCTTACAAGCTCAACCAGAACTGGGCGCTGACTGCCGACTACACCTATCGCAGCTGGGATCTGCAGAAAGGCTCCATCTCCAGCCTGGGTGTGAAGTACAGCTTCTGATCCTCCTTCCAGTAGTCCGTAGTGTCTTGATTTTTACCCATGGCGTTCGCCATGGGTTTTTTCGTTTTCCGGTGATCTCTTTTTTCTCCTTGTGTCGTATCAGTCGGCAATAGTTATACAACTTCCATTTTTTTGTATAACTGCTATAACTGAATCAAGACTTATACAAGGAGTGCCATCATGTACAAGATTAAAGTCGGTATCAGTGCTTGCCTGCTGGGACAAGAGGTGCGTTTCGACGGGGGCCACAAGCGCTCCAGCTTCTGCGAACGGGATCTTGGCGCTCACTTTGACTATCACCCCGTCTGCCCCGAGATGGCTATCGGTCTGGGGGCGCCCCGTGCCGCCATCCGGCTGGTCAAGCGCAACGGCGAGATCCGTGCCGAGGCGAGCAACGGTAGTTTCGATGTCACCCAAAAGCTGATTGCCTTCAGCGAGCAGAAGGCCCGTCAGCTCGACTTCATCTCCGGTTATATCCTCTGTGCCAAATCACCCAGCTGCGGTATGGAGCGGGTCAAGGTCTATGGCGCCAACAACGAGGGGAGCGCCAAGGAGGGGATCGGCCTCTTTGCCAAGGCGTTGATGGAGGCCAACCCCCTGCTGCCGGTGGAAGAGGATGGTCGGCTCTGTGATCCCATCCTGCGGGAGAACTTTGTGCTGCGGGTCTTCGCCTACCACGACTGGCAGCAACTCTGTGCCCGCGGTATCACCGCCTCTGCGCTGATCCGCTTCCACTCCCGCTACAAGTATCTGGTGCTCTCCCACGCAACCACCCACTACCGGGCGCTCGGCAAGCTGCTCGGCAATCTGGGCAAGTCCACCAATTTGCAGGAGGTGGCTGACAACTACATCAAGGGATTGATGACCGCGCTGACCCTGCGGGCCAACCGTCGCAGCCACACCAATGTGCTGATGCACCTGCAGGGCTACTTCAAGCGGGTGCTGACCCCGGCCCAGAAGCAGGAGCTTGCCGATACCATCGACAAGTACCGCACCGGCATCTTCCCCTTGCTGGTGCCGCTCACCCTGATCCGCCACTACCTGCGCGAGTACCCCAATCCCTATCTCGCCGAGCAGGTTTATCTCAATCCGCACCCCGATACGCTCAAATTGCGTTACGGACTCTGAATCCGTTCTGTTGCCCCGGTGCATGATTTGCACCGGGCGCTTTACACCTCTGTTTGATGGACGTTGTATGTCTGATTTATCGCAAGAAGTTGCTCATCTCGCTGATGAGGGGATCTACCCCATTCGCGAGGTCTCCCGTCTCACCGGCGTCAACGCCGTGACCCTGCGCGCTTGGCAGCGCCGCTATGGTCTGGTGCAACCGGCCCGCACCGAAAAGGGCCACCGCCTCTACAGCGAGCAGGATATCCGCCAAATCGGCGAGATTCTGAGCTGGCTGGAGCGGGGAGTGAGTATCGGGCAGGTGAAGGGGCTCCTGAGCGAACCCCATTCCGAGCCGGTGAGCGATCACTGGCAGCAGACTCTGGAGCAGTTCAGTCAGGCGTTACTCGCCTTCAACCAGCGCAAGGCGGAGGCTGAGCTCAACGATTTGCTGGCTAGCTACCCGTTCGAGCTGGTGCGCAGCCGGGTACTGCAACCGCTGGTGGAGCGGCTGCTGGGGTTGTGGCGCGAGCGGCCCGATGGCGAGCTGCTGCAACAGGTGTGGCTGGGCTGGTTCCATACCCGCTTCGCCCGCCACCTGATCGAGCAGGAGAAGGGCGTGCCGATCACCTTGGTGAGCTGGGGACAGGTCGGCCCCCTCGATCTGGTGTGGGCCGCTTACGAGCTGATCGGTCAAGGCTATGAGGTGCAACTGCTGGGAGCGGTAGAGCCTCGCCATGCCAGCTTGCTGGAGGGGCGTGCCGTTACCCCCTGGCTGGTACTGCTGGGAGCTGGTCTTGGCAAACCGGAGCTGGCCGCCGGGTGGCCTGCAGGCACGCGCCTGTTTGGCGAACTGGGCCGTCTCTACGATGATGAGTGGCTTAAAGCACACGGCTGGCAGGCGAGCCTTGCCGAGCTGATGGCGAACGCGCCTGCTGCGGCTGGCGCCAGCGGACGCGGGAGGAAAACGTCATGAGACTGGTCTGGTTGCGCAACGATCTGCGCCTTGCCGACAACCCGGCGCTGCGGTATGCCTGCGCCGGTGATGGACCGGTCGCCGCGCTCTTTATCATCTCCCCCACCCAGTGGCGGCAGCACAAAATGGCCCCCATCCGTCAGCGCTTTATGTTGGCGCAGGTGGATGAGTTGGGCCGCGAGCTGGCGGCGCTTGGCATCCCGCTCCATCTGCTGCGAGTGGAGACTTTTGCCGAGGCGCCCGCTGCGTTGTCAGACCTCTGCCGCGAGCTGGGGGTGACCCAGCTTTACGCCAATCAGGCTATCGAGATCGATGAGCAGCGCCGCGACCACGCCGTCAGCGCCGTGCTGGCAGAGCAGGCGGTGAGCTGTCACTGGCTCAACGGTTGTTGCGTATTGCCGCCGGGGCGGGTGCTGACCGGCTCGGGTGAGATGTTCAAGGTCTTCACCCCTTTCAGCCGCGCCTGGCTCAAGGCACTCGATGAGGAGGGGTTTGTCATTCATCGCGCTCCTGCGCCCCGTGGTGAGCCCTTGCCGTGGCAGCCGCTGGTCGAACGTGCGTGGGTTGATGAAGGGCTCGGCGAGCTGACGCCTGATCCACGCTGGCCAGTGGGGGAGGTGGAAGCTCTGCGTCGTTTGAACATTTTTCTGGAGCAGGCAGTGCTCGACTATGGCGAGACCCGGGATTTTCCTGCCATCGCAGGCACGTCCGTGCTCTCCCCCTATCTGGCGGCGGGCATCATCAGCCCGCGTCAGTGCGTGGCGGCGCTCCAGCAGCGGCTGGGCTATCGACCCCAGTCGAAAGCCCAGCCCGGCTTTGTCTGGCTCAATGAGCTCATCTGGCGCGAGTTCTATCGCCACCTGCTGGTACTGATCCCGACCCTCTCCATGAATCGCCCCTTCAAGCCCGAGACGGCGGACTTGCCGTGGAGTTGGGATCCGGATGCCTTTGCCGCCTGGTGCGAGGGGCGCACTGGCTACCCCATCGTCGATGCGGCGATGCGCTGTCTCAACGCCACCGGCTGGATGCACAACCGGCTGCGGATGATAGTGGCGAGTTTTCTCACCAAGGATCTCCATATCCACTGGCGGCTCGGGGAGGATTACTTCATGAGTCGGCTCATCGATGGAGATCTGGCAGCCAACAACGGTGGCTGGCAGTGGGCTGCAGGCACCGGTGCCGATGCCGCCCCCTACTTTCGGATCTTCAACCCCACCACTCAGGGGCAACGATTTGATCCACAAGGGGAGTTTATCCGTACCTGGGTAACTGAACTGGCCGATATTCCCGCCGCTTATGTGCATCAGCCCCACGACTGGCTGCGGCTCAAGGGGCGACGTGATTATCCGGCACCCATGGTGGATCACGCCGTTGCCCGGGTGAGAGCCATCGAGATGTTTCGCTCTCTGGAGAAATAGGATGAACGAGCCGCTGGCCCGCTTTATTGGCCTCTATCAGCAATTGGACAAACAGCAGTTGCACCGCTTGCCCGATGTCTATGCCGAACAGGTGGTCTTTACCGATCCGGCCCACCGTATCGAGGGGCTGGCGGCCCTTGGCGACTATTTTGCCGCCCTCTATCAGCGCCTCGCCTACTGCCGCTTCGTCATCACCAGTCAGCAGCAGCAAGGGCCTCAGGCCTGGCTCGGCTGGACCATGACCTTCTCTCACCCCAGATTGCGTGGTGGTGAGCCGGTGACGGTGGAGGGGGCCACCCGCCTCGAATTCGATGAGGCGGGCAAGGTGTGCCAGCACCGGGACTATTTTGACCTGGGCGCCATGCTCTACGAGCAGTTGCCGCTGCTCGGGCCCGTGGTGCGCACTATCAAGATGAGGCTGGGCGCATGAGCGGCCGGGTGCTTATTACAGGCGCGACCTCCGGCATCGGTCGTCAACTGGCGCTGGATTACCGGCGGGCAGGCTGGCAGGTGTGGGGTTGTGGCCGCGATGGCGAACGGCTGCAGGCGCTGGGGCTGGATGGCGTCACGCCGCTGCAATTTGATGCCCGGGATCTGGCCGCTATGAACGGGGTGGCCGCCATGCTGCCATTCCTCGATCTGCTGATCCTCAACGCAGGCAACTGCGAGTACATGGATGTCGGCGATGGGTTTGACAGCGAGCTGTTTGCCCGTGTCATCGACACCAATCTGACCGCTACCGGCCATGCTTTGGCCGCCTTCTTGCCGTTGCTCGGGGCTGGGTCACGGCTGGCCATCGTCAGCTCGTCGGTGAGCTGGCTGCCGCTGCCACGAGCCGAGGCCTATGGCGCCTCCAAGGCGGCCCTCGACTATCTGGCGGATACCTTGCGCCTCGATTTGGCCAGCAAAGGGATCGGGGTGACCCTGATCCGCCCCGGCTTTGTCCAGACGCCGCTCACCGCCAAAAATGATTTTCCCATGCCCTGTCTGGTGACGGTGGAGCAGGCCTCCCGCGCCATCATGGACGGGCTGACCGCTGGTCGTCACCAGATCCACTTTCCCCGCCGTTTCATCTGGTTGCTGCGCCTGCTTGGTGCGCTGCCGGTGGGGCTCTGGCTGCGCCTTGGCCGCGCACTCGTATCGAAAGGAAGCCATTCATGAAGAAAAAGATCGCCATCGTCGGTTCAGGGATCTCGGGGCTCACCGCCGGTTTTCTGCTCCACAAACTCCATGACATCACCCTGTTCGAAGCGGCGCCGACCCTGGGCGGTCACACCGCCACCGTCGATGTGAATCAGGCTGGCCGCAGCTATGCCATCGACACCGGCTTTATCGTCTTCAACGATCGTACCTACCCCAACTTCTTGAAGTTGCTGGCGCGGATTGGCATGGCGCGCCAACCGGCCGAGATGAGCTTCTCGGTAAAGAGCCCGGAGGGGCTGGAGTACAACGGCCACAATCTCGATACCCTGTTTGCCCAGCGCAGCAATCTGCTGAGTCCGCGCTTCTATGGCTTTGTCGCCGAGATCTTGCGTTTCAACCGGGAGGCGCGGGCCTGGCTGGCGGATGGTCAGCATCAGGGGGCTGGCCCCGAGCTGACGCTGGGGGATTTTTTGCTGGCGGGGGAGTTTAGCGACTACTTCGCCCGCCACTACATCTTGCCGATGGGGGCGGCGATCTGGTCATCGACCCTGGCCGATATGCGCGCCTTCCCCCTTGGCTTCTTCCTGCGCTTTTTTGCCAACCACGGCCTGCTGGATGTGGCCAATCGCCCCCAGTGGTACGTGATCCCGGGTGGCTCGCGGGAATATATCGGCCCCCTTACCGCGGGTTGGCAGTCGCAGATCCGACTCGCCTGTCCGGTGCAGAGCGTACGGCGGGACGCGGATGGCGTTGTGATCCAGAGCAGTTACGGCGAGGAGCGGTTTGACGAGGTGATCTTCGCCTGCCACAGCGATCAGGCGCTGGCGCTGCTGGCGGATCCCGGCGAGCGGGAGCAGGCCATCCTCGGCGACATGCCCTATCAGGCCAACGATGTCTGGCTCCATACCGATGCTCGCTGCCTGCCCACCCGTCGCAAGGCATGGGCCAGCTGGAACTATCAGCTCGATGGCAACGATGAGACACGGCCGCTGGTGAGCTACAACATGAACATCCTGCAGGGGGTGAACTCGCCGGAGCCCTTCTGCGTCAGCCTCAACCCCAAGGGCAAGGTGGATGAGAGCAAGGTGCTGCGCCGCTTCGTCTACCACCATCCGGTGTTCAATCAGGCCTCTATCGCCGCCCAGCAGCGGCGTGCGGAGATCTGCGGCCAGCAGCACACCCACTTCTGCGGTGCCTACTGGTACAACGGCTTCCACGAGGATGGGGTGCGCAGCGCGCTGGATGTCGCCAGGCGCTTCGGGGCCGAGCTATGAATGGCGCCACCGTGGCCACCGAACATGAGGGAGCCGACGAACTGGCTGGTGTTACCAGCGCCATCTGGCAGGGTTCGGTGCGCCACCGCCGTTTCGCGCCGCGGCCCCACGCCTTCTCCTACAGCCTCTTTATGCTGGGACTGGATCTCGACGAGCTGCCGCAGCTCGATCAGGGGCGCTGGTTCGGGGTGGAGCGCTCGGGGCTGCTCTCGTTTCACCGCCATGACTATCTCAAGGGCAGCGAGGGGAGCCTCAAGCAGGCGGTGTGGCAGAAGGTGAGCGAGCTGGGTGGTGATGCCGAGCCCGAGGGGCGGGTACTGCTGCTCGGCAATGTGCGCTGTCTCGGGTTCTACTTCAGCCCGGTCAACTTCTACTTCTGCTACCGGCAGGGAGACGCCCGCTATCTGCTGGCAGAGGTCTCCAACACCCCCTGGAACGAGCGTCACTACTACCTGCTGGATCTGGCGGCGCTGGCACCCCATGACAAGGATTTTCACGTCTCCCCTTTCATGGGGCTGGCGATGCGTTATCACTGGCGGATCAGGCCGCCCGCGCAGGAGACGCTGATCCATATCGAGAGTCATCCCGTATCCGGTGAAGCCAAGTTGTTTGACGCCACCCTGGCGCTCACTCGCGAACCCTTGTCGCGCAAGGGGCTGGTGGCCCTGCTGGCCCGCTGGCCATGGATGACCATGAAGGTGCTGCTCGGGATCTACTGGCAGGCCCTGCGTCTTTTTATCAAACGAACCCCGATATTTACCCATCCGGAGAGCCGCTAATGGAACTTGCTCAATCAACCCTCTCTGCCTCTTTCATCGACAAGGGGGCAAGGCAACTGCTGCTCAATCTGCTGGGGCGCCTAGAACATGGCCAGCTGCTGCTGCGGGATGGCGGTAAGCGCCACAGCTTTGGCGTGGCGGGCACCGATCTGCATGCCGAACTGGTGGTGCAGGATCCCGCCTTCTATCGCCGCCTGTTGCTGGGGGGCAGCATTGCCGCCGGGGAGACCTGGGTGGAGGGGCTCTGGACCAGCCCGGATCCGGTGGCGTTGGTACGGCTGCTGGCTCGCAACCTGACTCTGCTCGACTCCCTCGAGCGGCGCTTAGGCTGGCTCAGTTTCCCCTTCAACAAGGTGCGCCACTGGCTTAATCGCAATACCCTGACAGGTTCGCGCTCCAACATCGCCGCCCACTACGATCTCGGCAATACCCTCTATCAGGGTTTTCTCGACAGCCATATGCAGTACTCGAGCGCCATCTATCCGAGCGCCGAGGCTACTTTGGAAGAGGGGCAGCAGGCCAAGTTGCGTACCATCTGCGAGCGGTTGGAGCTGGGCCCTGACGATCATCTGCTGGAGATCGGCACCGGCTGGGGCGGCCTCGCCGTCTATGCCGCCCGCCACTATGGCTGCCGGGTGACCACCACGACTATCTCCCGGGCCCAGCATGACTATGCCAAGGAGTGGATTGCGCGGGAGGGGCTGGGGGATCGCATCACCTTGCTGCTGGAGGATTACCGCAAGCTTGAGGGCACCTATGACAAGCTGGTCTCCATCGAGATGATCGAGGCGGTGGGCCACGCCTTCCTGCCCGACTATTTCCGCCAGCTGTCGCGGCTGCTCAAACCCGGTGGTCGCCTGCTCATCCAGGCCATCACCATCGCCGATCAGCGCCATGCCCAGTATCTGCGCGGCGTTGATTTCATCCAGCGCTACATCTTCCCCGGTGGCTGCCTGCCGAGTGTCTCCCAGATGGCGGGGTTGCTGGCGCGGGAGACCGACATGCAGCTGGTGCGGTTGCACGATCACGGCCATCACTATGCCCGCACCCTGGCTCACTGGTGCGATCGCTTTCTGGCGTTGGCGCCCGAGCTGCCCAAGCTCGGTTACAGCCAGGATTTCATCCGGCTGTGGCACTTCTACTTCGCCTATTGCGAGGGGGGATTCTGGGAGCGCACCATCAGTCTGGTGCAGCTGGAGGCCGCCAAGCCGGGGCCCGCTGGCTGGTCGGGTGATGTGCCAGTAAGCGGTCACTGACCATGTGGCAGTGGGCTCACCTGCTGGGGTTCAACCTCTACTGGTTGCTGGCGGTGAAGTGGCAGCAGCCGGGCCCGCTGCTGGCAATGTTGCTGCTGCACTTTATTTTCTCACCCAGCCGCCTGCGTGACTGGCGGCTGCTCCCCATCGCGGTTGCTGGCTGTCTGCTGGATGCCCTGCTCTGGCAGCTCGGCCTGTTCCGTTTCCCGTCCGGTTTTCCCCTCTGGCTGGTGCTGCTCTGGCTCGGTTTTGCCCTGACGCTGGCCCACGGTATGCGCTGGCTGCTGCGCTTGCCTCGCTGGCAGCAGGCACTGTTTGGCGTATTTGGTGGTGCCTCCTCCTATGTGGCGGGGGCCGCCATGGGGGCAGTACACTTACCCTGGGGCATCTGGATCAGTTCGGCGCAGCTGGCTGTGATCTGGATGTGGTGGTTACCCGTACTCCTGTGGGTAATGGTCAAGCTGGAGGGTGAGTCATGACAAACACCTTTTCGACCGACTCGTTGCTTTTTTCCAAATGGACCAAAGAGAGCCAGCATGAGCTGACTGATCGCTTCTATCTGGTGGTTGCCTGCCAGCGGGATGCGCAGGGGCAGCTGGTGCAGGTGGTGATGCAGGATATCAACACCCTGCAGGAACAGGAGATGGATTGGCATGAACTGGAAGACCCCAACCACTGGCATATGGGGTGGAATTAACCCGCTGCTGCTGGCGTTTACGCTCTTTGCTGCAACCGCGGTGCAGGCTTCTGCCGCACCCTGGCAGCAGCTGCGCCCGGTCGGGCAGGGGGAGATGAACTGGCTCTGGTTCAAGCTCTACGATGCCACCCTCTACAGTGCGAGCGGGCGCTATCAGCCCGGTCACTATCCACAGGCACTGACCCTCACCTATGCCAGATCCATCGAGCGGCAAGATCTGCTGAGCGCCACCGCCGCCGAGTGGCAGCGACTCGGTCTTGGCTCTGACGCCGACCGTCAGCGCTGGCTAGGCCAGCTCGCCGCACTCTGGCCCGATATCCAGGCGGGTGACCGGCTTACCTTCTATGTCGACAAGGGTGGGACAGGCCACTTCTGGTGGCAGGAGAAGCCCCTCGGCACTCTGGCCGATCCGCAATTCTCGGCCGCTTTTCTCGCCATCTGGCTGGCTGACAACAGCCGCGATCCCGCCCTCACCCGCCGCCTGCGTGGCCAACCCTGAACATGGAGTTTCCAATGTTTTTCTATCGTGCATACCGCTGGTTGCTGTTGCTCCCTTTTTTGCTGCTGAGCGGCTGTGGTGCCAGTCTCGATGACTATCGGGGGCAGGGGCCAAACTGGGATCTCGCCCGTTTCTTCAACGGTAAATTAGTGGCTCACGGCCTGGTAACCGACCGCAGCGGCGAAGTGACCAGTCGCTTTCGGGTCGAGATGGTGGGTCGTTGGAAGGATGGCAAGGGAGAGCTGTTCGAGCAGTTCTACTTTGATGATGGCCGCCAGCAGACCCGTACCTGGTATCTGAGCAAGGGGGTTGACGGTCACTGGCGAGGTACTGCTTCCGATGTGGTGGGGGAGGCGATGGGTAAAAGCCAAGGGTTTGCCCTCAACTGGCGTTATCAGCTTGATCTGGCGCTGCCGGATGGCGAGGTAGTGCGGGTGAGCTTCGATGACTGGATGTATCTGCTGGACGAAGATCGTCTGATCAATCGTGCCGAGATCAGCAAGTTCGGTATCCATCTTGGCGAGGTGATCCTCTATATCGAACGTCAGCCTGACCGTTAACGCAAGATAACGCCCAGTAAAAAGCGCGCCGATGGCGCGCTTTTGTTTATCGAACAATCAGAGTCATCAGATGATGCGGTTCTCTTCCAGCATCTTGCGACGGGCCTCTTCCTTGGCCATCTTCTTCTTGCGATTGTCGCAGGGCTCGGGGCAGTCGCACTCTTTCTCGATGCCAACGCTCCCCAGACCGCCACAGGAGCCGGAGATGGATTTTTTCTGGAAGATATAGCCGATAGCCATGGCGGCTATCACCAGCATGAATACCCCGAAGGTGATCAGAAAAACCTGCATCTATCCTCCCTATTTCCTGACCAGATACTGTTTGAACGCATCGGAGTAGGCCTCTTCAAAGCCGTTGTCCGTCTTGGTGATCACGAAGATCGCCAGGCCGCGCTCTTTGGCATAGGCCAGGCTCTTCTCCGGTCCCATTACCATGAATACGGTCGCCAGCCCGTCTGCGGTCATGCAGGAGGGGTGGATCACGGTGACCGACACCATGCGGTGCTGGATTGGCTTGCCGGTGCGTGGATCTATGGTGTGGGAGAAGCGCTGGCCATCCATCTCATAGTAGTTGCGATATTCGCCCGAAGTGGCCACTCCGTTGTCACCCGGAACGATCACCTCCTGCACCGAACCGGCATTGGCTGTCGGCTTTTCGATGGCAACGCGCCAGGGGTGTCCCTTGCCGTTGACGCCATTGATCCGCAGCTCGCCGCCGATCTCCACCAGATAGTTGCGCGCACCCAGAGACTCCAGATACTCGGCCACCTTGTCCACACCAAAGCCCTTGGCAATGGCGGAGAGATCAACGTAAAGATCCGGGATGTCCTTTTGCAGGGTGTCGGCATCGACCGAAGTGATGACGTGCAGGTTGCCCAGGCCGGTCTTCTGACGGGTCTGGGTGATCAGCTCCTCTGATGGCATCTTGGTCGGCCGTTTGTCCGGACCGAAGCCCCACAGATTGACCAAGGGGCCGACGGTGACGTCCAGCGCCCCCTGGCTCTCACGGCCAATATGAATGGCTTCTGTAATGACCCGAGCGGTGTCCCGCGATACCACTACCGGTGTCGAACTGTGGTGCTGATTGAAGCGCGACAGTTCGGAATCGGGGCGATAGGTGGACATCTGATCGTTGACTCGCTCCAGCAGTACATCGACCTCGGCCTGAAACTTGGCTGCATCGCTGATGACGTTGTCCGCCACCTTGATGGAGTAGTAAGTGCCCATGGTGCTGCCGGTGATATGGATCTCCGGTTTCGACTGGACCGTGCTTTCCTGACCGCACCCTGTCAAGAAAAAGGCTAGCCCGAAGGCTAGCCAGGTCTTTACAACGCTGTTCATGGATTAACCACCAAAGTCATCCAGCAGGATGTTTTCGTCCTCAACGCCCAGATCTTTGAGCATGTTGATGACGGCTGCGTTCATCACGGGAGGTCCACACATGTAGAACTCGCAATCTTCCGGCGCTTCGTGGTTCTTGAGATAGTTCTCGTAGAGCACGTTGTGGATGAAGCCGGTGTAGCCATCCCAGTTGTCTTCCGGTTGCGGATCGGACAGGGCTACGTTCCAGGTGAAGTTCTCGTTCTCGGCCGCCAGCATGTCGAAGTCTTCGACATAGAACATCTCGCGTTTGGAACGGGCACCGTACCAGAAGCTCATCTTGCGCTTGGACTTCAGGCGACGCAGCTGGTCGAAGATATGGGAACGCATCGGCGCCATACCTGCACCACCACCGATGAATACCATTTCGGCATCGGTATCCTTGGCGAAGAACTCACCGAACGGACCGGAGATAGTCACCTTGTCGCCAGCCTTCAGGCTGAAGATGTAGGAGGACATCTGTCCCGGAGGGGCAGTCCAGTTGCTCGGGGGCGGGGTCGCGATACGCACGTTCAGCATGATGATGCCGAACTCTTCCGGATAGTTTGCCATGGAGTAGGCACGGATGATCGGCTCATCGACCTTGGACTCCAGCTCAAAAATCTTGAAGCGATCCCAGTCACCGCGATACTCCTCGGGAATATCGAAGTTCTTGTAGTACACATGGTGAGCCGGCGCTTCGATCTGGATATAACCACCGGCGCGGAACGGTACGCTCTCGCCATCGGGGATCTGCAGCTTGAGCTCCTTGATGAAGGTGGCCTTGTTATCGTTGGAGATAACAGTACATTCCCACTTCTTCACCCCGAAGATCTCTTCCGGCAGTTCGATGTCCATGTCGCCACGCACGGTGACCTGGCAGGCCAGACGCTCGCCGTGACGGGCTTCACCCTTGCTGATGTGATCCAGTTCGGTCGGCAGGATGTCGCCGCCACCGGATTTCACCCGTACCTTGCACTGGCCGCAGGAGCCACCGCCGCCACAGGCGGAAGAGACGAAGATACCGTTGCCGGCGAGTACGCCGAGCAGCTTGCCACCGGCCGGGCTGGTCACAGCCTTGGCCGGGTCACCATTGATGCTGATTGTCACGTCGCCCGCGGTCACCAGCTTGGACTTGGCGAACAGAATGACTGCCACCAGTGCCAGCAGGATCACGGTAAACATGACCACACCCAAAATAATTTCCATCTATCGTTCCTTTCTGATTGCAGGAAAGCCGATTACAGGGAGATACCAGAGAAGGACATGAAGCCCAGCGCCATCAGACCGGCGGTGATGAAGGTGATGCCCAGACCACGCAGGCCTTCCGGAACATCGGAGTACTTCATCTTCTCGCGGATACCCGCCAGCGCAACGATCGCCAGCATCCAGCCTGCCCCTGAGCCCACGCCGTAGACCACAGACTCCACGAAGGTGTAGTCACGCTGCACCATGAAGGAAACGCCACCGAAGATGGCGCAGTTCACGGTGATGAGCGGCAGGAAGATGCCCAGCGCGTTGTAGAGAGCCGGGAAGTACTTGTCCAGCGCCATCTCCAGGATCTGTACCAGCGCTGCGATCACCCCGATAAAGGTGATGAAGCTCAGGAAGCTCAGATCCAGGTCAGGGGAGAGAGCTCCGGCCTTCAGCACATAGTTGTAGATCAGGTTGTTGACCGGTACGGCGATGGTTTGCACCACGATAACGGCAATACCCAGACCCATGGAGGTCTTGACCTTCTTGGATACCGCCAGGAAGGTACACATCCCCAGGAAGAAGGAGAGTGCCAGGTTTTCGATGAAGATCGATTTAATCAACAGACTCAGATAGTGTTCCATACCTTAATCCTTCGCCTCCACCTGCTTGGGATCCTTGGTGCGCACGCCCCAGATGATCAGACCAATGATGAAGAATGCACTCGGCGGCAGCAGCAGGAGGCCGTTGGGTACATACCAGCCACCGTTGTTCACCAGCGGCAGCAGCTCGATGCCAAACCAGGTGCCGGAGCCCAGCAGTTCACGCACGGTCGCGACACTCAGCAGAATGGCGCCATAGCCCAGACCATTACCGATACCATCCAGGAAGGAGGGGAGCGGCGCGCTCTTCATGGCGTACGCTTCGGCGCGGCCCATCACGATACAGTTGGTGATGATCAGACCGACGAAGACTGACAGCTGCTTGGAGATGTCATAGGCATACGCCTTGAGCACCTGGTCAACCACGATAACCAGCGAGGCGATGATGGCCATCTGGGCAATGATCCGCACGCTGTTCGGGATCTGGTTGCGGATCAGGGAGATGAACAGGTTTGAGAAGGCGGTGACCGCCATGACCGCAAGGGTCATTACAAACGCTGTCTTCATCTGGCTGGTAACCGCCAGTGCGGAACAGACACCCAGCACCTGCAAGGCGATGGGGTTGTTGCCCAGCACTGGAGTCAACAGCAACTTCTTCATTTCGCTCTTGTCAGCCATTGTTGATTTCTCCTGCACGAACCTTGGCCAGGAAAGGACCGAAGCCCTTGGGACCCATCCAGAAGTCAAAGGTATGCTGTACACCGTTACCGGTCAGGGTAGCACCGGAGAGACCGTCGATCTCGTGCTCGGAGCCCGCCGGAGCGTGACCCTTGATGACGCGCAGCGCCGGCATGCCATCCTGATCGAACAGCTTCTTGCCGACAAACAGCTCGCGCCAGGCCGGATTTTCGATTTCACCGCCCAGACCAGGGGTTTCACCGTGGTCATAGTAGGTGATGCCCTTGATAGTCTGGCCATCAGCGGCAACCGCGACGAAGGCATACATGGTAGACCACAGACCCTGACCGTAGATAGGCAGGATGATGTTGTCGATCTTGCCATCGGCATCCTTGGCGAAGAACACCGGAACCAGCTTGGAGATCTGGCGCAGGCCAGCTTTGTCCTCGGCAGCAGCCAGACGGATGTTTTGCGCCGGATCTTTGGCCGCCTGTTTGGTATCGAAGTTGTCGGCATCGCCGTCAACAAAGTTACCGGTGGCGAGATCCACCAGGCGGGCTTCGATCTTGTCGCCATACAGCTTGGCCAGATCGCGCTTGGCTACATCGCTGATGTCCACGCCGGCTACGGAGAGAATATTGCTCTGTTTATCCAGCGCCTTGTTCTCCTCTTGGGTAGAACGCAGGCCAACGGCAGCAACGGATACCACGATGGAACAGGCCAGACAGAGGCCGGTGACCACGCTGATGGTGCCGAAGGTTGAGTCTTTATTAAACGCCACGAGCAATCCTCCGCTTGATGTTTGCCTGAGCGACGAAGTGGTCAAACAGGGGAGCAAACAGGTTTGCAAACAGAATGGCCAGCATCATGCCTTCCGGGAACGCAGGGTTGACCACGCGAACCAGCACGACCATCACGCCGATCAGGGCGCCGTACCACCACTTGCCCTTGTTGGTAAAGGCGGCGGAGACAGGGTCGGTCGCCATGAAGGCCATACCGAAGGCGAAGCCACCCAATACCAGATGCCAGTGCCACGGCATGTTGAACATGGGGTTGGTATCGGAACCGATGACGTTGAACAGCAGGGAGGTGGCGATCATACCGACCATCACGCCGGCGATGATGCGCCAGGAGGCGATGCGCATATAGACGATCATGGCCGCACCCAGCAGGATCATCAGGGTGGAGACTTCACCGATGGAACCCGGCAGGTTGCCAAGGAAAGCGTCCATCCAGCTGATAGCCTGACCGGTGGCACCGTTGATCAGCGCCATCTGGCCGCCCTGAGCCCACTGGCTCAGCGCGGTTGCACCGGAGTAGCCATCAACGGCAACCCAGACTGCGTCACCGGAGATTTGGCCCGGGTAGGCGAAGAACAGGAACGCACGACCTGCCAGCGCAGGGTTCAGGAAGTTTTTGCCGGTACCACCGAACACTTCCTTGGCCATTACCACACCGAAGGTGATGCCCAGAGCAGCTTGCCACAAGGGCAGCTCGGGCGGCACGATCAGGGCAAACAGGATGGAGGTCACGAAGAAGCCTTCGTTGATCTCGTGCTTGCGCACCATGGCAAACAGCACTTCCCAGAAACCACCGACAAAGAAGACGGTGATGTAGATCGGGAAGAAGTGGGTGGCGCCAATCAGCATCTTGCTGCCGATACCGGCAATAACCGGATCGAGGGAGGCACCCAGCATGGTGGCCAGGGCATATTGCCAGCTGCTGGCACCGGCTGCCGAGCCCATGTGGGCAATGGCGGCGATGGCCTGGTTGCCAACGTTGTACATGCCCCAGAACATGGCCGGGAACACGGCCAGCCACACCATGATCATCATGCGCTTCAGATCGAGCGCATCACGGACGTGGGCGGCATTGCGGGTAACGCTACCCGGGGTATAGAACAGGGTATACGCCGCTTCGAACAGGGCGTAGTACTTGGCGTACTTTCCACCCGGTTCGAAGTGATGTTCCATATTTTCAAGAAGTTGCTTGAAACTCATCGCTTAACCTTCCAGTTCAATCTTGGTCAGGCACTCACGCAAGATCGGGCCGTACTCGGTCTTGCCGGGGCAAACGAAAGTACAGAGGGCCAAATCTTCCTCATCGAGCTCCAGGCAACCCAGTGCTTGCGCACCGTCGGTATCGCCGGAGACCATGTCCCGCAGCAGCAGGGTGGGCAGGATGTCGAGTGGCATCACCCGTTCATAGTTGCCGATAGGCACCATGGAACGGTCACTACCGTTGGTAGTGGTGGTGAAGTTGATAAGGCGACCCTTCATCAGGTGAGAGAGGGTGGTGCGGGTGATGGAGAACTTGTTGGCACTGGGGTTGATCCAGCCCAGGAACTCTTTCTCGCGACCCTCGCCCAGTGCACAGACCTGATTGTGGTAACGACCCAGATAGTCGTGAACACCCTCAGCCTTGGCGCCGCTCAGCAGGGAACCGGAGATGACGCGGTTTTCATCGGCACGCAGCTCATTGTTGGTGAGTTGGCTGATGCAGGCCCCCAGACGGGTACGCAGCAGACGCGGCTTGAGCACATTCGGGCCGGCCAGGGCGATCACCTTGTCGGTGCAGATCTGACCGGTGGTGAACAGCTTGCCGAATGCGATCACATCCTGATAGTTGATGTGCCACTGCACCTTGGTGCTGCTGACCGGATCCAGGAAGTGGATATGGGTACCCGGCAGACCGGCAGGGTGCGGACCGACGAAGATCTCTTCCTTGACCTGAGCCAAAGAGGAGTGAGGCAGACTGCCTTCGCCTTTACAGACATAGACGGTGCCGTCGGTCAGGCGGGTCAATACGGCCAGACCATCGAGGAAGGCCTGCGGCTGTTCCTTGATAATCAGCTCGGCATCGGCAGCCAGCGGGTTGGTGTCCATCGCGGTCACGAAGATGGCGCGCGGGGCTGAGCCAACCGCAGGGACTTTGCTGAACGGGCGAGTGCGCAGTGCTATCCACTGACCTGATGCAACCAGGATCTCTTGCACCTTGCTGCGCTCGAGCTTGGCCAGCTCGGAAGAGGCAAAATGCTCGAAGGTCACCTGCTCATCGGAGCCGTCGAGGTCGATGACCACTGACTGGAGCACACGTTTGGCTCCACGGTTGATCTCTGAAACTACGCCGGTGGCGGGGGCCGTGAATTTAACGCCGGGATTCTTCTTGTCTTCGAAGAGCTCCTGACCTTTGATGACGCGATCACCTACTTTGACGAACATAGTAGGTCGCATCCCCACGAACTCCTCGCCCAGTGTAGCAACACGGGTGATGGCGGGGCCATCGTAGATTACTTGCTCTGGCGCACCCAGCACGGGGATGTCCAGTCCTCTTTTGATTGTAATCATACTTAATTGCACTACCGTTACGGGAAGAGAGGTTGGTTAGCGCCGAGAAATACATCACGACGGGTGGTTGAATGAGTCGCTGTTGTGGCTGCGCCGGGTGGTCAGGCTCAGCAATTATTCAACATGCGAGGTCACTCAAAAGCGCTTGAGTCTACCACTTAAGGCCCATTTTCTGCCATGCCAAATAGGCAAAATCCCTGCGTCATCACAAAATTAACCTGCAATGAATAACCCCTGAATTCCTTGTAAGCTGTGGTTTTAAAGGTTTTTTTATTTTAATACCCCCATGGGGGTATGCTTGTGTAAGTCTGTGACTAAGCCGCCAGGGAAAACTGAATTAAATACCTATTTATGGTTGTCAGGATCAGCAGGCTGGCGGCTTTTTGTTTAATTTTTGTTTGTTTGTCACCCATAGGGTGGTGGGTCAGAGCAATGGGTGACAGCTAGCCGTTCAGGAGTGCGAGGGGTTGCCAACACAAGCTGGTGTGCGTGGTGCCTTACCCTTCTCCTGCCACTCGCTTGCCGTGTAGGTATGCAGTGCAAGTGCATGGACAGCGCCGGCCAGTTCATCGGCCAGGATGGCGTTGACCTGACGATGGCGAGAGAGAAGGCGCTGACCCGCAAACTGTTCGCTGACGATCACCACCTTGAAGTGGCTCTCAGAGCCCGGCTCCACTCGGTGCATGTGGCTCTCGTTGATCACTTCCAGCAGAGTGGGGGAGAGGGCTGCCGTCAGCTTGGCTTCAATCAGTTGTTGGATGGTCATAGGATCAGCTTCCAGAGTGAATGTCGGGCCATTCTATCGGCTGTCTAGGTGTGGAATAAGCCCCCGCAAAAGGAAAATCGCCTGCTATCCGTTCATTGGCACGCTCCGAACTGGTGAAATTCCTGCTCCTCGCTAGAATAGCGCCACTTTGCGTCGCCCCTGGCGCCTGTATCCATGAATCAAGCCGAGGTTGGACTCTTCCTATGCAAACCCTTCTCGACACTCCCCATTGCCAGCTCACGCTCTACCGCTATCCGCGCCAGAGTCAGGAGACACTGCAAGCCTGGGATGCGGCTGACGAATATCTGATCAACACTCTGGCGGAGTCCCCCCTCGAGCTGGCGGGCCACGTCATCATCATGAATGACGGTTTTGGCGCGCTTGCCGCCTATCTGCATCCGCACTCCCCCTGCTGTGTCACCGACTCCTACATCAGTGAGCGGGCTACCATGGCCAATTTGGCCGAAAATGGGCTGGATACGAGCGGGATTACCTTGCAGGATGCGCTGGCACCGCTGCCCGATGCTCCTGCACTGGTGGTGATCAAGGTCTCCAAATATCAGGCACTGCTGGAGCAGCAACTGCTGGCGCTGCGGGAGGTGGTGACACCGGCAACCCGCGTTATCGCTGCCGGCAAGGCGAAGGATATTCATACCTCCACCCTCAAGTTGTTCGAGAAGTATCTGGGGCCTACC
The DNA here is from genome assembly GCF_049174935.1 of Aeromonas sp. 600886. NCBI lineage: Bacteria > Pseudomonadati > Pseudomonadota > Gammaproteobacteria > Aeromonadales > Aeromonadaceae > Aeromonas > Aeromonas sp. 600886. The sequence continues at coordinate 32,823 of NZ_JAAKUB010000011.1, forward strand.
CGTACCTCGTTGGCCTGGAAGAAGGCGCGTCTCATTCACTGCGAGCCGCAGGCAGAACGCCCCGCGCTGGCCAACCCCTTCCCGACTGTCTGGCCGTTGGAGGGGAGTGGCATGCTCATCCACAACCATGCCAACGTCTTCTCGCGCACCAGTCTCGATATCGGTGCCCGCTTTATGCTGGACAACCTGCCCATCCACAGTGCCCGCAAGGTGATCGATCTGGGCTGTGGCAACGGGGTTTTGGGTCTGTCGCTGCTCGCCAAAGATAGCGAGGTGGAGGTGACCTTTATCGATGAATCCTATATGGCGGTCGCCTCGGCACAGCTCAACGTCGAGCACAATCTGCCCGATGCACTGCCGCGTGCCCGCTTTATGGTCAATAACTGTCTCGACGGGGTGGCGGTAGGTTCGGCGGATCGGATCCTCTGCAACCCTCCTTTCCATCAGCTGCAGGCGATCACCGATCATATCGCCTGGCAGATGTTCAGCGATGCGCACCGGGTGTTGCCTCAGGGGGGTGAACTCTGGATAGTAGGCAACCGTCATCTGGACTATCACAACAAACTCAAGCGCTTGTTTGCCAACGCACAAGTCGTTGCGTCGAACAGCAAATTCGTTATTTTGAAAGCCATCAAACGCTAAAGCCAAAGGAAACCATGATGAAAAAGTCACTCTTGCTGCTGGCCGCCCTGATGCTGGGCGGGTGTGCCACTCATTGGCCGGAGACTGCGCTGCTCAATCCGCAGGTGATCCCCGCCAACCAGCAATACTACTCTGGCAATCGCATCACCATGGAAGGGGTAGACAAGCGTGAGGCTGCCTACGTCTTCTCCATCAAACATAAAGAGAAAGCCCCCGTGCTGGTCAACAGCGAGCGTCCGCTCAACCTGCTGATGGCCGAGCGGCTGGCCGAAGGGCTGCGCAGCCAGGGTCTGGAAGTGGGCAACAGTGGCACCACCAACCTGACGCTGGTGATCTCCAACGCCGCAGTCAATGTGGAAGAGAAGACTTTTACCTATGTCACCAAGTCCCGCGTCAGCCTGCAGGTGATCGCCGATTTCCAGGGCAACCGTCTGACCAAGCAGTTCAACATGTCCTCCAGCAAGGAGAGCCCGAGCGAGCCAAGCATGGCCGATCTCGAGTCTACACTGAACCTGCAACTGGGTAGCGTGCTGCAGCAGATCATGGCGGATGATGCGCTGCGCGGTTACCTGAAAGGTCAACCGAACGGTGCAGGGGTCTGATGATGAAAAAACTCTGGTTGCTGGCCATGCTGATCGCCCCGCTGGCGTTCGCGGGCCCGAAAGTCAGAATGGAGACCAACCACGGCAATATCGTGGTGGAGCTGGCGTCCAAGCAGGCGCCCCAGACGGTGAAGAACTTCCTGCGTTACGTGGCTGATGGCAGCTATGATGGCAGCATCTTCCACCGGGTGATCCAGGATTTCGTGGTGCAGGGTGGGGGCTACAACCAGCAGTTCCAGCAACTGCCAACTTATGAGCCGGTGGTCAACGAGTCGCGCGGCGGTCTGCCCAACAAGCGTGGCTCCATCGCCATGGCCCGCACCCAGGCGGTCGACAGCGCTACTCGCCAGTTCTACTTCAATCTGGTCGACAACAATAACCTCAACGCCGGTGGCGCCGCTGGTTATACCGTGTTCGGTCAGGTGGTGCAGGGGATGGAAGTGCTGGACAAGCTGGCTCAGGTACAGACCGGTTACAGCCCCATTCTGCGTGCCAAAGATGTGCCGACCAGTCCCATCATTCTGAAGAAAGTGGTCTTGTTGGCAGAAACGCCGGCAGACAAGAAAGTCGACAAGAAAGCGGGCAAGTAACTCTCGCCGGACGCGGTTCGTCACCTCGCCTCTTCAGGTCACAACACAAGGCTCATCCCGTTCGGGATGGGCCTTTTCTCTATCCGGACTTCTTTTGCCTATCTCTTTGCTCGCCTTGGCTATCTGCCATCAACCTGCCAAAATGACGCACTTTTCCAAAGTCGTCAGGTAGTTGAACATGATCCGCAAACCAAGCTGGAGAGAGTCCCTCGCCGTCTATCTCGAATTTCGGGTGTTTATTCTCTTTGCCATGGGTTTTTCATCGGGTCTGCCGCTGCTGCTGGTGTTCGGTACCCTCTCATTCTGGTTGCGCGAGGCCGATGTCAGCCTGACCGATATCGGCTATATGAGCTGGGTGGCGCTCGCCTATGGCTTTAAATGGCTGTGGTCGCCGCTAGTGGATCGCATGCCGCTGCCGTTGCTCTCCACGCTGCTGGGGCGTCGCCGTAGCTGGATGTTCTTCTCCCAGCTGCTGATTGCCGCCGCGCTGGTAGGCATGGCGTTCTGCGATCCCAAGACCGAGCTGGCTCAGCTGGCGATGTTTGCCCTGCTGGTGGCCTTTGCCTCGGCCACGCAGGATATCGTCATCGACGCCTATCGCATCGAATCCGCCCCCGAGCGGCTACAGGCGGCGATGGCTGCTTCTTACATGACCGGCTACCGGCTGGCGATGATCATGGCGGGCGCCGGTGCGCTGGCGCTGGCAGCCTGGTTTGGCAGTAACAGCGGCTATGACTATCGTGGCTGGCAGATTACCTATCTGGTGATGGCGGGTCTGATGTCACTCGGGGTCATCACCACGCTGTTTTGCCACGAGCCGGAAATCGATCTGGCCGAGCAGGGCAAACAACAGGCCGAACGCAAGGCGCAGCTCTTGGAAAAAGGGTGGCCTGCGCTGCTGGCGAGTGCGGGGGCCTGGGGCTATGAGGCGGTCTGGTGTCCGTTTGCCGATTTCTTTCGTCGCTATGGCAGCTCGGCGCTGCTGATCCTTGCTCTGATCGCCTGCTATCGGGTTGCTGATGTGGTGATGGGGGTGATGTCCAACAGCTTCTATGTGGATATGCAGTTCAGCAAGACTGAGGTTGCCACCATTACCAAGGTGTTTGGCGTCATCATGACGCTAGTGGGAGCGGCGCTGGGGGGTGTGCTGGTGATGCGCTTCGGCACGCTGCGCATCCTGTTCTTGGGGGCGCTGCTCACCGCCAGCACCAACCTGTTGTTTGCCCTGCTCAATCAGGTTGGTCACAATCTGGAACTGCTGACGCTGATCATCTCGCTGGATAACCTCAGTGCCGGTATTGCTACCGCGGCCTTCGTGACCTATCTCTCCAGCCTGACCAATGTGGCATTTTCGGCCACTCAGTACGCCCTGTTCAGCTCGGTAATGTTGCTGCTACCCAAGTTGCTGGCCGGTTTTTCCGGACAGGTTGTGGAGCAGATTGGCTACAGTGCCTTCTTTGTCGGAACCAGTTTATTGGGCTTGCCCGTGTTGTTGTTGATTGTGCTTGTCGCCAGAAAAGGGAGTGAGTTGCTCTCAACGGCTGACAAATAGCAAGCGTTTGCGTAGAATCGGGGGTGATTAGATTCACACTTCCGGATAAAGTTCCCGAGAAGTTGTTTCACCCCCAATTTTATTTGATTAGAATTCCTCTCGCTCCTTGTGGGCAGGCTACGGAAAACCTCAACTAACGCACAAGAGACCAATAAAATGGCCAAATTTACCAAGACTCTGATCGCTACCGGTCTGCTGGCTGCTGCCGCAACTCCAGCCTTTGCTGCTGACTACAGCGGTGATATCCACAAGAATGACTACAAGTGGATGCAGTTCAACGTCATGCACACCATCGACCAGCGCCCTTTCACTACCGGTGAAGAGGACTACAACGATACCTATTTTGAGATGGAGTTCGGTGGTCGCTCCGGCCTGTTTGACCTGTACGGTTACGTCGACGTATTCGATATTTTCGACTCCCGTCACAGCAATAAACACCATGGTCAGAACCTGTTCATGAAGTTTGCACCGCGTATGTCTCTGGATGCGCTGACAGGTAAAGATCTCTCCTTTGGTCCTGTGCAAGAGCTTTACATTGCCAACCTGAACAACGTTGGTGACAAGCAGATGGAAAACCAGCTGGGTCTGGGTGCCGATGTGATGGTTCCCTGGTTTGGCAAGGTTGGCATGAACCTGTATGCACGTCACGCCACCGAGAACCAGTTCTTCACCGAAGAAGAAGGTGAGTGGAACGGTTATCAGTTCTCCATGAACTGGTTCAAGCCTTTCTATACCTTCGGCAATGGCAGCTTTGTCTCCTACCAGGGTTATCTGGATTATCAATTCGGCCTGGATACCCATGACCGTGCTGACCGTACCAGCGACAACCTGGCCACCTTCCACGGTATCTACTGGCACTCCGATCGCTACGCGGTTGGTTATGGCCTGAAGTATTTCATGGATGCCTACGGTACCAAAGATGGCTCCAAAGCCTACGACGGTACCCCGTGGAAGAGCACCGGCTTCAGCCACTACTTCTCTGTTACCTACAAGTTCTAATAAAACTTGGGGAACAAAAAACCGGAGCATTTGCTCCGGTTTTTTTATGCTCGGACGATTAAAGAAGAGGAGAAGGGAGAGCCCTTCTCTCCCATCATCAGTCGCGGAAATTCTGAAACTGCATCGGTTGGCCCAGGTCGGCGCTACGGACCAGTGCCATGGTCTCTTGCAGATCGTCACGCTTCTTGCCGGTGACACGTACTTCATCACCCTGGATGGCGACCTGTACCTTGATCTTGGAGTCCTTGATCAGCTTGACCAGCTTCTTGGCGATCTCTTTCTCGATCCCCTGTTTGAACTTGACGGTCAGGTGGAAGCGTTTGCCGGAGTGAACGGAGTCACCCACTTCCATGGAGCTGTTTTCGATGTTGCGCTTGAGCAGGGCGCCGCGCAGAATTTCAACCATCTGCTTGAGCTGGAAATCGGCATCGGCTTCCAGTTTTACCTCTTCCTTGTTCAACTCGAAGCTGGCTTCTACCCCACGAAAATCGAAACGGGTGGCCAGTTCACGATTAGCGTTGTCGACAGCGTTCAACACCTCGTTCATTTTGACTTCAGAGACAATATCGAATGACGGCATAGCCGAAGCTCCTCATGTTGCGTTATCGGGGGCCAAATCTACCAGAAATACGGCAAATTTGCTGATTTTGATGGGAGTGCTCTGCTAGAATCCCCTGCGCACAGGAAGGTTGGACCCGTTAGTGTCCGTTCGCGCTATTTTTCATTTATTCCCGGTAACAGGTTGAGAGGATTGCAACCCTTACCCTGACAGAGTCACATCATGCCAAGCGGATTAAAAAATTCCCGACAACCCGTTATGCCACCTGTAGCGCCCAAGTGGACACTGCTCGGGTGCGGAGCTCTCGGCGGCGTTTTTGCCTCCCTGTTGACCATCAGTGGTCAATCCACTCGAGTCTTGTTGCGTGAGCATCATCAATCTACCCTGCACCCCGGATTTGACTTTACTTCGCTGGAGGGGCAGGTACAGCTGCTCAATATCGAACGTGCATTTGCCAGCCAGCCGGGAAAAATCCAGCGTCTGTTGGTGATGACCAAGGCCAGTCAGGTGGTTGGCGCCCTAGCTCCACTGGCTGGCAATCTGGATGCTGGCGTGCCGATCGTACTGCTGCACAACGGGATGGGGATTGCCGAGAAGGTGGTCCAGATGTTCCCGCATAACCCGGTGATTGCCGGGGTGACCAGCCATGGTGCCATGAAAGCGGGCCATTTCGTGTTCCGTCATACCGGCAAGGGGGAAACCTGGTTGGGGCCATTTAACGAGGCGGCCAAGGCTCATGCATCACTGGCAGATGAGTTGGCGCAGGCATTGGGTCAGGCGGGTTGGGATGAGCAGATAGTGGCACGCCAGTGGCAAAAGCTGGCCATCAACTGTGCCATCAATCCCCTGACGGCCCTCTACAAGCTGAAAAATGGCGAGCTGGCTGGCCCCCGTTTTGCCGATGCCCTGCAGCAGATCTGCGTGGAGGTGGCGGATGTGATGTGCGCCGAAGGAGTTGCAACAACGGCAGAGGAGTTGCTGCGTCGGGTGATGACAGTGGTGGAACTGACCGCTGACAATTACTCCTCCATGCATCAGGATATGGAGCTGGGACGCGAGACCGAGATTGAGGCCATCACCGGCTTCCTGCTGGCCAAGGCTGCCCGGCATGGCATTGCCGTACCGGTCAATCAGGGTCTCTATCAGGCGATTAAAGAGAAGAGTCAGGCCGTCTGATCTTTTACATGGCAGAGCAAGCTGCAAGGAGGCGAACGTGAGTGTACTGGTGCTGGTGGCCCCCGGGTCGGAAGAGATAGAGACGGTCGCGATTGTCGATACCCTGGTGCGCGCCAGCATCGAGGTGGTGCTGGCCTCTTGTTGCCCGCATGGTGAGCGTCAGATCAAGGCATCTCGTGGGGTGCAGCTGGTGGCTGATTGTCATATCGACGAGCTGACCCGTCGGGACTTTGAAGCCATCGTGGTACCCGGTGGTTTGCCCGGCAGCGAAGTGATCCGCGATACCCCGCTGGCCATCGAACGGCTCAAAGAGCAGGCCGCTCTTGGTCGCTGGCGCGCAGCCATCTGCGCCGCCCCTGTGGTGGTGTTGCAACATCACGCTCTGCTGGATGGTGCCATCGTCACCTGTCATCCCGGCTTTCAGTCCCGACTACCGACATCGCAACTGTCACATGAGCGGGTCGTCAGGGATGAGGCTCATCGCCTTATCACCAGCCAGGGGCCGGGCAGTGCCATCGAGTTTGCGCTTGAACTGGTTCGGGTGCTGCGTGGGGATGATGTGGCTACCGCCGTGGCTGGCCCTATGGTGCTGCCTTGAGCGCACTCTGTTGCTGAATCAAACTAGCCATGCTTTGAAAACCGGGCCCCGGTCATCTTGATCGGGGCCCGCTTGTTGTCTGCCGTTGTTGGCCACATCATATTGCCAAGCTTAGTAGTCGTATTGTGAACACTGTTTCTTGCTGTATTCCTCACGCCAGCGTGCCAGCTCTTCCTGAGTGCCCAGCGTGTCTCCTTTCTTGATGGCCTGTTCCAGTATCTCAATCCGGTCGTACAACCAGCGGCACTCCGCCGTCGGGTTGTTCTTGCCGATGCCGGTCAGCGGCAGCAAACAGAGTCCCAGCCAAAGATATTTCATCCCGAACGCTCCTTGTCATTGTGGTGGTTAAGGTCTCTTTAGAGTCTACCATTTTAGCCGTAACGAGAGAGATAGAGCTGTGGTTATCCTTGGGGTAAGATGATGCCATGTCTGTTTATTTATACAGTGGTATGCGCAAGATCATCCATATCGACATGGACTGCTTTTTTGCCGCGGTGGAGATGCGGGATAACCCCGCATTGCGGGAAGTTCCGCTTGCCATCGGTGGATCCTCCGAGCTGCGCGGTGTCATCTCGACCTGCAACTATGTGGCGCGCCGGTTCGGGGTGCGCTCCGCCATGCCGAGCGCGCTGGCGAAAAAACTCTGCCCACCGCTGGTACTCATCCCGGGGCGAATGGCGGTGTACAAGGATATCTCCCGTCAGCTCAGGGCCATTTTCCTGCGCTATACCGATCAGGTTGAACCGCTGTCGCTGGATGAGGCTTACCTCGATGTGACCCATAGTCGCTGTTGTGGTGGCAGCGCCACCCTGATGGCGCAAGATATCCGGCAAGCCATCGTCACCGAACTGGGATTGACCGCTTCGGCCGGGGTCGCCCCCAACAAGTTTCTCGCCAAGCTCGCCTCGGAGCAGCGCAAGCCTGATGGTCTGTTTGTCATTCGTCCCGACGAAGTGGCCGAATTTGTCTGTCAGCTGCCACTCGGCAAACTGCCCGGGGTGGGGCGCAAGACTGCCGAGCGGCTGGAGGCGCAGGGGCTCTACACCTGTGAGGATGCGCGGGCTTTGTCGGCACAAGAGCTGTGCAGCCGTTTTGGCAAGCTGGGGGAGATGCTGACGACCCGGATCTGGGGGCTGGATGAACAGCCGGTGCAGGCGCACCGGATCCGCAAAACCATCGGGGTGGAGACCACCCTGGCAAGCGATCTCTGTGACGAAGAGGCCTGTCTGAAGGTATTGCAGCAACTGCTGCCTGAGCTGGAACGGCGATTTCAGCTGGCGTGTCCTGCCGAGCAGGTGATGGGGCAGGGTATTAAACTCAAGTTTGCCGACTTCCATCAGACTACCGTCTATCGCAGCCAAGGGGGCTATCAGGCCGCATTGTTCACACCACTGCTCAAGGAAGGGCTGCTGCGGGCGCAAGGGCGTTCGATACGTCTGCTGGGACTGGTAGTCGGGCTACCGAAGGAGGGAGAAGTAAACCAACTCTCGCTGGATTTGCTATGAGATGGTTAAGTTTTTGTTTATAAAGTCGATAATCTACCTGTATCTGCATGAAGTAGGAATATTGGCATGAATGCTCTTTCTGTCCAGGGACGGATTACCCTGATCGCCGGTTGCTGTCTGCTTGTCACGGCCGCTGCGCTGGTCACCTCCTCTATTTATAACGCGAGCAAGATGCAGTCCCAGGTGCGGCAAGCCACCATGCATGAGGCACAGCTGTCAGCCGAAAACAGGATGAAAGCGATGGGGTCAGAGCAGGCCGCCAAGGTGACCAGCTATCTTGATGAAGCCTATTTTCGTGCCAGTCTGCTGGCCGAGAGCGTGCTGTTCCAGCGCAAGAATGCGGCCGACAACTTCGTTCATTCGGAGGCGCTGCGCGGGGCTATCAATCAGCAATTGCACGATGCGGCAGCCTCATCGACCAACCTGCTCGGCGTCTATGCGGTATTTGAGCCCGATCAGCTGGATGGGGAGGACAGCAACTATCAGGGCTCTACGGAACTGGGCTCAAATGACAAAGGACGCTTCTCCAGCTATTGGGCCTATGATAACGGCAAGATAGAGCCGGAAGTGCAGAATGAGGATGTACTGGCCGATGAGAGCCCGACCGAGGCTGGTGTAATCGAAAATGAGTGGTATCGCTGCAGTATTCGCACCCGTGCCCTCTGCCTGCTGGAGCCCTATCTGGACGATGTGGGCGATAAACAGATATTGATGACCTCGGTGACGGTCCCGCTGCTGGAGCAGGAGACCTTGCTGGGGATGGTCGGGGTCGATATCTCGCTGGCCACCTTGCAGAGTCTGGTCAGTACCATGGACAAGGAGCTCTATGACGGCAAGGGCAGAATCTTGCTGGTCAGTCACGAGGGGCGCGTGGCGGGAGCCGATGAGTTCGATGTGACCATGGGGCGCGGGTTGGAGCAGAAGTATCAGGGGCTGGCCAGCGAGCTGAAAGGCTGGCTCAGTCAGGGGCAGGAGCTGACTCGCTGGAGCAGCGATGGCACCCTGTTGCAGACCTTTGTCCCGGTATCCATGCGTGGCACCGACCGTAAATGGGGCATCTACATTGAATTGCCACGGGCCGTAGTGCTGGCCTCGGCCCAGCAACTGCAAGATGAGCTGGCCAGTGAGGCCAATCGCAGCGTGGTCTCGCAGTTGTCGATTGGAGTGCTGATCTCGCTGGTGGCCCTGAGCTTTATCTGGTTGATGGCGCGCCAGATTGTGGCGCCCATCCGCGCTGTAGTTGCCCGTCTCAAGGATATCGCCAGCGGCGAGGGGGATTTGACCCAGCGCATCGAGATCCAGCGGCAAGACGAGATCGGCGAGCTGGCCAAGTGGTTCAACAGCTTCCTCAACAAGTTGCAATCCACCATCAGTCAGGTGATTGATACCGTCTCCGGTACGCGCAACAGTGCCGAGCGAGCCGCGCAAGTGGCCGAGCGCACCAGCAGTGGCATGCAGGCCCAGTATCAGGAGATCGATCTGGTGGCGACGGCATTTGAAGAGCTGAGCGCCACGGCGTTGCAGGTCTCCGGTAATGCCGGCTCAGCGGTGGCGGCTGCCAACACCACTGACGCCGCAGCGCAAGAGGGCAAATATGTCGTTGCCGACACCCAGGAGGCGATGCGCAAGCTGATGACCATCATCAACGATGCTCAGCCGGTGGTGGAACGGCTCTCGGCCAACAGCGACAACATTAATGACATCCTCATCGTGATCCAGGGGATTGCCGAGCAGACCAACTTGCTGGCGCTGAATGCGGCTATTGAAGCGGCACGGGCCGGTGAGCAGGGCCGTGGCTTTGCCGTGGTGGCCGATGAGGTGCGTAATCTGGCCGGTCGCACCCAGAATGCCATCGTCGAGATCCAGACCCTGATCAGCCAACTGCAATCCGGTACCGGCGCTGTGGTCAAGGCGATCCGCGATGGTCACGGACAGGCTGACGAGACCCTCGCCAAGGTGGATCTCTCGGTGCAGGTGCTGGAGCAAATTATCCAGTCGGTCTCCACCATCCATCAGATGAACGAGCAGATTGCCCGGGCGGCGCAGGAGCAGAGCCGGGTGGCGGACGAGATCAACCGCAACGTCAGCAACATTCGCGATGTGAGCCACACCATTCGGGCCGAGGCGGCGACCTCCGCCGAAAATGGTCGCGAGCTCTCTGCGCTGGCGGATAAACAGCAGCAGCTGGTGGGGCAGTTCAAGGTATAGAAGGGATGAAAAAAGGCGCCATCCAGCTGGAGGCGCCAAACACATTCAGATGACAGACTGGGTCAAACCGGTGAGATTTGAGCCCCTCTTCCCGCAGAGGAAGAAACACAACACCACAATCGCAGTCGAAAGACTCACTAAAAACACATGTAAACCAACACGTAGTAGAAAATGTGAGCCATATGACGACTGATTGCTGGGGGAATTATGTTTATTCACTGGTCGACCCGCAACCGACAAATTATAATGCGCCCCATTAGAAAAACTCATCGTCGGCTGGTGTCATGTCTCGTCGTTTACCCCCGCTCAATGCCCTCAAGGCGTTTGAAGCTGCGGCTCGTCACTTAAGCTTTACCCGCGCAGCAGAAGAGTTGTTTGTGACTCAGGCTGCCATCAGTCACCAGATCAAGGCGCTGGAGGAGTATCTTGGCATCAAGCTGTTCCGCCGCAAAAACCGCTCCTTGTTGCTGACCGAAGAGGGACAGGGCTATTTCCTGGATATCAAGGACATCTTTGCCTCCATCTCAGAGGCGACCGACAAGCTGCTGGCCCGCAGTGCCAAGGGGGCGTTGACTGTCAGTTTGCAGCCGAGTTTTGCCATCCAGTGGCTGGTGCCGCGGCTGGTCAAGTTCAGCGAGCGTCACCCCGATATCGATGTGCGGATCAAGGCGGTCGATCTCGATGAAGGGTCGCTCACCGATGATGTGGATGTGGCCATCTACTACGGGCGCGGCAACTGGCCTGGTCTGCGTAGTGACAAGCTGCATACCGAATACCTGATCCCCGTCTGTTCCCCCTTGCTGCTGACGGGATCCAAGCCACTGCGTACACCGCAAGATTTGACTCTTCATACCCTGCTGCACGATACCTCTCGCCGCGACTGGAAAGCCTGGTTCCGCCAGCTCGATATCGATGCACCCAACGTCAATCAGGGGCCCATCTTCAGCCACTCCACCATGGTGATCCAGGCGGCGATCCACGGCCAGGGGGTGGCGCTCGGCCACAGCGTGCTGGCACAACCGGAGATTGAGGCCGGCCGCCTTATCTGCCCGTTCGAGCAGGTGCTGGTGAGCAAAAATGCCTTCTATCTGGTGTGCCAGGAGCAACAGTCGGATCAGGGCAAGATCGTTGCCTTCCGCGACTGGATGCTGGAGCTGGTGGAGCAGGAAGAGGCGCGTCGCAGGGCAAGGCTCGCCGATGCCTGATGTGATCCGCGAGGGGGCAATTGATGCCCCCGTTCGCATTTTGCTGGCCCACGGTGCGGGTGCAGGGATGGATCATGCCTTTCTTACCGAGTTGTCACGCCTGCTGGCTGGCCCCGACATCGAAGTGGTGCGTTTCAACTTTCCCTACATGGCCAAGCGAGCACAGGACGGCAAGCGCCGCCCGCCGGACAGGGCGCCTGTGCTGCTCGCTCATTGGCACGACATGATCCGCGAGTTTGCCCATCCACGACTGTTTCTGGCGGGCAAGTCGATGGGTGGGCGGATGGCGGCGGAACTCTATCGTGAAGGCGAGGGTGAGATGAATGCTGCAGGATTGCTCATTCTCGGGTATCCTTTCCACCCTCCGGCCAAGCCCGACAGTTGGCGAGGCGAGGTACTCAAGCATATTGCAGTGCCAACTCTGCTGTTGCAGGGGGAGCGCGATACCTTCGGTAGTCGCGCCGAACTGGCCGATTTCCCCTTATCACCCGCCGTATCGGTCCATTGGTTGACCGATGGTGATCATGGTTTCAAACCGCGTAAAGCCAGTGGCGTGAGTGAGCAGGAGAATATGCTGCATGCAGCGGCGGCCATCAGCCATTTTGTGGCCCGGCATGGATAGCACGAGAGGGTTGGCTTTATTGCCAGCCGTGATGAGAGAGGGAGTGTGAGGATGCAGATCCATCGACATTGGCTGATACTGGCCGGTCTCTTCGGGTTGACGGCCACCATGCTGGGGGCTTATGGCGCCCATGGATTGGCGGCGACCGGCATTACGCCCGATCGTCTGGCGGCGTTCAATACCGCCGTGCAATATCAGTTTTTTCACGCATTGGCCCTGCTGGTTCTGGGCTGGTGTGGTGTGCGCAGCAGGGTGATCCACCTGGCTGGCACCGCTTTTGTGCTGGGGATCATCGGATTCTCCGGCAGTATTTACGCCATGGTGCTGCTTGGCAGCAAGGGGCTGGGGTTGATTACCCCGGCCGGTGGCCTCTGTTTTATGTTGGGATGGACGGCCCTGATCTGGGCTGGCTGTCGTCTTGGAGGAAAAAATGAATAATCTGCTGCTTTATTGCCGCCCCGGTTTTGAGAAAGAGGCGGCTGCAGAGATCACCGAGCGTGCCGGTAACATGCAGTGCTACGGTTTCGCCCGGGTCAAGGACGACAGCGGTTATGTGATCTTCGAACTGTATGACGAGGAGCAGGCGGACCTGCTGGCTCGCAAGCTGCCGTTCCGGGAGCTCATCTTCATCCGCCAGATGCTGGTGGTCACCCATGAGCTGAAGGATCTGGATGTCGCGGACAGGATCTCCCCGATCCTTGAGGCGGTGAGTGACTACACCATTTGCGGCGATCTGCGGGTCGAAACCGCGGATACCAACGAAGCGAAAGAGCTGTCGGCCTTCTGCCGCAAGTTCACCGTGCCGCTTCGTCAGGCGCTGCGCAGCAACGAGATCCTGACCAAGAAGGAGACGCCAAACCGTCCGGTGTTCCACGCCTTCTTCATGGCCAATGATCATGTCTTGCTGGGCTACTCCTATTCGTTCAACAACTCCGGATTCCACATGGGGATCCCGCGCCTGCGCTTCCCGGCCGATGCGCCGAGCCGCTCCAGCCTCAAGCTGGAGGAGGCGTTTTACGTGTTCGTGCCGCGGGAAGAGTGGGATGTGCGTCTCTGCTCAGGCATGAAGGCGGTGGATCTGGGTGCCTGTCCGGGTGGCTGGACCTATCAGCTGGTGCGTCGTGGCATGATGGTGACGGCGGTCGACAACGGCATGATGGCCCAATCCCTGATGGATACCGGTCAGGTCAAGCATATCCGGGATGACGGTTTCGTCTGGCGTCCGAGCAAGAAGAACACCTACTGGCTGGTGTGCGACATGGTCGATAAACCGGCGCGGGTCGTTCACATGATTGCAGACTGGTTCCGTGAGGGCGACTGCCAGGAGGCGATGTTCAACCTCAAGCTGCCGATGAAGAAGCGTTATGCTGAATCGGTACACAATATCGAGGTGTTGCGCGAAATGCTCAAGGAGATCGACAACGCGTTCGTGATCCAGGCCAAGCAGCTCTATCACGATCGAGAAGAGATCACCGTGCATGTTTACAACAAGTACTGGGTCTCCAAACTCGAGCCCAAGGCGTGATGTAGCAGTTCTGCCTGTACGATAAATACCAAGGCCGACAGGGAAAGCTGTCGGCCTTTTGCTATTCGGCTGCCGGAAAATATCAGAAACGGTAATCGAGGCGCAGGGAGGATTCGTCGTCGGTCACCTTGATCTCTATCTGCAGCGGGATGGTTTTGTCTACCGGATTGAACTGCATCTTTATCCCGTCTCCTCTCAGCCTGAGGGCGGTGTTCATTCCGCCAGCCTTGAACTTGACCTTGGGTCTGAAGCGTTCGACCGACAGACTGACGCTCTTTTCCGGGGTCAGATTAAGCTGCGGGTAGGAGGTGATCTTTTGATTACCAAAGTTGTCGGTGGAGACTTCAATACCAAATGACAGGGGTTTGGGTGCCTTGAGCAGGTCGTTGGTATCCAGGCTTGAACGCCATACCTCGGTGGCAGTCCGTTTTTCCTGCTGTGGCAGTTTGGCAGTTTGGGTCTGTTGATCCTGTTCGAAGGCACTTGCAGTACCACACACCAGCATCAGACCCGAAACCAGATAGCACCCGTATCCCTTCATGAAAAACACTCCCTGTTCTTCTTCTCTATTGAACATAGTTGCTGTTTAGGGAGTGGCAAAGGATTCGGAAATATAAAAAAGGGAGCCGAAGCTCCCTTTTAAAATCAATTAATTAACTCACAGGCGATCGATGATGGCCTGGGTGAATTCGCTGGTGGAAGCCGTGCCACCCAGATCGCGGGTGACCCGATCACCGGATTCGATGGTGGCTCGTACTGCCTCGCGGATCCGCTCTGCCTTATCCTGCATGCCGAGGTACTCCAGCATCTGAATGGAGGCGAGGATCACCGAGGTCGGGTTGGCGATATTCTTGCCAGCTATGTCAGGCGCAGAACCGTGGACCGCTTCGAAGATGGCCGCGCCATCGCCGATGTTGGCGCCGGGCGCCATGCCGAGACCGCCAACCAGACCGGCGCAGAGATCCGAGAGGATGTCGCCGAACAGGTTGGTAGTGACCATGACATCGAAACGCTCCGGATACATCACCAAATTCATGCAGGCGGCATCGACGATCATCTCTTCGCTCTGGATATCCGGGTAGTGGCTGGCGATGTCACGTGCCACTTCGAGGAACAGGCCGGAGGTCGACTTGAGGATGTTCGCCTTGTGGATGATGGTGACCTTCTTGCGACCTTCCTGACGGGCCAGCTCGAAGGCGAACTTGACGATGCGCTCGGCCCCTTCGCGGGTGATGATGCTCATCGCCTCGGCGCTCTTGTTGTCATCACTGCGCTTCTGGCCTACACCCGAGTACATCCCTTCGGTGTTTTCACGCACTGTGATGATGTCGATGTTGTCGTAACGGCTTCTGGTGCCCTTGAAGGAGATGACCGGGCGCACGTTGGCGTAGAGGTTGAACTTCTTGCGCAGGGAGACGTTGATGGAGGTAAAACCGCCGCCGACCGGTGTGGTCAATGGCCCTTTCAGGCTCACCTTGTTCTTCTCAATCAGATCCAGGGTGGATTGGGGCAGCAGCTCGCCATGCTTCTCGAGGGCAACCAGACCCGCATCAGCGTATTCGTACTCAAAGTCACAACCCGCATGGGTCAGGATCTGGATGGCTGATTCAATGATGCTGGGGCCGATGCCGTCGCCGGGGATCACGGTAATTTTTCTTTTGGACATGAGAGGGTTCCACTTCCAGGGTATAGGGGAGGATGGGGCTGTTTTATAGCATTTACTCAGCAAACCAACCACATTCCTTTACATTCTACTCACTTTCATCAACAGCGAGGGTGAGTCTCGTCATGGTTCGCCCCCTTGCCTGCATTTTTGTTCGGCCATTTAGTCCGGCTGGGGCGGGTAGCGGATGTCCCGCAGGTTGAATCCCAGTGGAATATCCCGCTGCAAGCGCACCAGCCGCTGGGCCAGCAGGGCCTCATCCTGATGCTGGCGCAGCTTGAGCAGTGGCTTGGCGGCATCCTCTTGCTGACAGGCTTCGAGCATGGCTGCCAGATTGCCATATTGCTGCAACAGCTGGGTGGCGGTCTTGGGGCCGATCCCCGGAACCCCCTTGATATTGGAACCGCTGATACCGGTCAGGGCCCAGAAGTCGACCAGCTGAGCAGGGGCTACCCCATATTGCTGCTGGACGAAGGCGGCATCCAGCCAGCGTTTGTTGAAGTAGTCGCGTACCCGGATCTGCGGGCAGATCAGTTGGCAGAAGCCCTTGTCGGTGGAGATGATGGTCGCCTGATGGCCATGGCTGGCGATGCCGCTGGCCAGGGTGGCGATAAGGTCATCCGCTTCATCGGTCTCGGAGAGCAGGGCATCGACACCGCACTCCCAAAAGGCATCCTGCAGGGTCGCCAACCCCTCACGCAGTTCAGGGGGCATGGGGGTTCGCCCCTCCTTGTAGGCCGGATAGACCTCTTTGCGCCAGCTATGCACCTCGCCATCAAACACGGCAATGACATGGGTTGGCTCGCTATTGGCCAGCAGCTTGCGGCAGGTATTGATAAGGTTGGCGCGAGTTGCAACCAGCGCCTGGGCAGGGGTCAGTGCCTGCTGGGCCTGTACCGCGTGCAGACGGCGAATGAGATTGAGGGCATCGATGATGAGCAGGTGTGGCCGGATAGCTGACATGGGGCACTCTTGGCGGTAGGGACGCCCCATTGTAACAAACCGCTCGCCTTATGGGGGATTGATGGCTGTCGGGAAGGCATTGAGCCAATAAAGAGGGGCGCCGATGCGCCCCTCTGTCGATGATGTATCTGTACCCTAGCGGACGATTTCGTAGCAGGGCACATACTGGCTGCCCGGCAGCTTCATCCGCTGCTGCTTGACGAAACTCTCCAGCAGCTTGTCCATCAGGTGCATCAGCTCCTTGTCGCCGTGCAGCTTGAAGGGGCCTTTCTTCTCGATGGCGCGAATGCCCCCTTCCTTGACGTTGCCGGCGACGATACCGGAGAAGGCACGACGCAGGTTGGCTGCCAGCAACTGGGGCGGCTGGTTGCGGTGCAGATCCAGACTTGCCATGCTGGCGTGATCCGGCTCGAAGGGGAGCTGGAACTCCGGTTCAATCTTGAGGGACCAGTTGAAAGAGTAGGCATCGCCGACCGATTTGCGGTATTCGCGGATTTTCGGCATCGCCTCTTTCATCACCCGGGCCACTTCCGGTGCATCGCCGACAATGATCCGGTAGAGCTTGGTCGCCGGTTCACCTAGGGTCGCCTTGATGAAGTCGTCGATGGCACGGAAGTAGTCGGCACTCTCTTTCGGGCCGGTCAGGATGATGGGCATCGGCTGCCGCTCGTTGGCCGGATGCATCATGATGCCGAGCAGATAGAGCAGCTCTTCGGCGGTGCCGACTCCGCCCGGGAAGATGATGATGCCATGGCCGAGGCGCACGAAGGCTTCCAGCCGTTTCTCGATATCCGGCAGGATCACCAGCTCGTTGACGATGGGGTTGGGCGGTTCGGCCGCGATAATGGAGGGCTCGGTCAGGCCGATGTAGCGCCCGTTGCGTACCCGTTGTTTGGCATGGCCGACGGCGGCCCCCTTCATCGGACCCTCCATGGCGCCAGGGCCACAGCCGGTACAGATGTTCAGCTCACGCAAGCCCAGTTCGCTGCCCACGGCGCGGGTGTACTGGTACTCGATCTCGTTGATGGAGTGGCCACCCCAGCAGACGATCAGGTTGGGATCGGCGCCAGGCAGGATCACCTTGGCGTTGCGCAGGATGGCGAACACCACGTTGGAGATATGAGTCGAATTGGTGAGGTTGACCAGCCGGTTCGATTCAAGCTGGTTGGAGACATAGAGAATGTCGCGCAGCACCGAGAAGAGGTGCTCCTGAATACCACGAATGATCTCGCCATCGACGAACGCGTGCTCGGGGGCGTTGAACAGTTCCAGCTTGACCCCGCGCTCGCGCCGGATCACATGAATGTCGAATGATTTGAAGCGCTCCAGGATCTCCTTGGAGCTGTCGGTATGGCTGCCGGAATTGAGCACCGCCAGCGAGCAGTTGCGAAACAGTTGATAGATATCGCTGGAGGCAGTCTGCTTGAGGCGATCCACCTCAAGCTGTGACAGCAAATCCATGCTGCCAACGGGATTGATGTGCGTAATCATAGGTTCCCCTTTACTCACTTGTTATCGTTGTGTTTTTTCCCTGGGGAGAAAAGGGATGCCATGTTGCATCCCCTGAGTTTGATAGTAGTGGCAACGGAGGGGGGAGGGAAATAGGGCGACGACTGTTCGCTGTTTTTTTAGTCACCACTCAGGCCAGTGTCACTTGATCCCGACCTGCGTTCTTGGAGTGGTAGAGCGCTCTGTCCGCCCGTTCGAACACATCGGAGGGGTTGTCACCATCCTTGAACAGGGTTGCGCCGATGGAGATGGTGATCTCCACCTTGGCATCGCGAAAACGGAACGGGATGCTCTTGATGGTCTGGCGCAGGGTTTCCAGCGGCTTCTGGAACTTGTCCGGGTTGATATTGGGCAGCAGCACCACGAACTCTTCGCCGCCGAAACGGGCGATGAAGTCAGTGTCACGCAGGGCGCTCTGCAGCGCTTTGGCAACAACCTTCAACGCCTTGTCGCCGGCCATGTGGCCATAATTGTCATTGATGTTCTTGAAGTGATCGATGTCGATGATCGCCATGCAGAGCGGAGTGCGGTAGCGAAGCCAGCGCTTGAACTCCTGCTCCAGCCGCTCGTCGAGGGCGGCCCGGTTGTGTACCTGAGTCAGGCTGTCGAGGAACAGCTTGTGCTTCTGAATGGTCAGCCGCTTCTTGTATTCGGCGGTCTCATCCTTCATCAAGCGCAGCTTGGACTCCATGGTGGAGAGGCGGGTGAGCAGGTGACGTTCCCGTGCTGCGGTACTTTCCCGTTCTTGCAGCAGCAGATTGATGGCGCCCATATGGCCGGAGATGGCACGCTTGAGCGCATCGATGGAGTTATGGCTGGCCAGGGAGTGGTCGATCGCCTGCAGTTCGCAGACCAGAGCTTCGCGGGTTTCACGGGTTTCATTTTGTAGCGCACGCCCCTCATCGAGGGATTCGGTAAAGCCGACATGCACTGCTGACAGGCTCTCGTTGAGGGAGCTGAGAAAGGCGCGGGAGGCTTTGCGCTCCTCGCGGGTGCCTTCGATGATAAGTTCGATGACCTGCATACAGGTCTCTGCCAGCAGGGCAGGATTGATGCCGATCAGCAGTTGACGGCGGATATCCCCGAGGCTCTCGCCAATTGAACCGGCGAAATCAAGTTCGGTGATCAGCCGCTGCAGTTCGTCTGCGATACGCGCATGATCTTTGAGGTCAAACGGCTCAACATCAGGTTGGGGTTCACAACCGGGCTCGCTCTCTTGCTGTTGGGGCGCTGAAGAGCCGGACAGTGGCTGGCTTGGCAGCAGCTGGATCTTGATCGCCTGCTGATAGAATTCAAGCAGGCGGATCACCTTCTTTTGATGATCGGCAATACCATAGCCGGCGGGGCTTTTCAGAAATTCCTTGAGGGATTTTCGGGTCTCTTCCGGGAAGCCCTTGATGGTTTTTAGCTGTTTTGAGCCAAGATCAATGGCTGCCTGGGTCAGGGTGAGCGACTCTTCCAGTGCATTGCTGTGCTGCTGCAGCAACTTCTCGATGGCAAGTAGCTCTGCATCCAGCGAGGTGAATGCGGGATTGCTATCCAGTCTCTGCTTGAGCTTGGCGAAGCGATTGTCCAGCTCACGATCGAAGCCGCGGCAAGAGAGCATCAGCTTGTTGATAAACTGGATGCCACGAGCTCGCTCTGCATCGGAAAAGGAGAGAACGCCGTCGAGCTCCAGCTGTTTTTGCTGGAGGGATTCCCTGAGCCTGGCCAATTGTCCTGCTACGGCAGCGATGTCATTCATTATCAGGTCGCCCTGTTGTCATTATTGTTTTTGGTGTTGGATAGCAACAGTGGCCGAACCCGAGGTTGAGTGTCGTCTGTTATCTATTATTTGCCGGCTGGCCTTCAGCCGCTTGCATCCTTGCGAGGCTGGGCCAGTTAACCCATTGCTTTTCATGAGAAGAATTGACTTTTACCAGCCCCTTGTCAATTGCCATCAAGCCGCATTGCCACACATCCCCATTAAAAAATGCAGCCTGCTGGCAATCGATGGCGGCGAGCTCCAACCAGGCGTTTTGCCGGTATTTTTCACTGAGCTGAATGGCTCCCGAAAGGGCGAGATAGCAGAGGTCGAACAGGCCATTGTGATCGAGCGCGGTCGCCGCCTTGGGCAGGAAGGGGTGGCTGACAATCCCCAGGCTTATCTGGCGATCAAGCTCGTATTGGCAAGGGAAGGCGGCGATTGCGGTTAGCAGGTCTCCCGCAAGTTGATGCAGGTTGGTCACGTGGCGCTGTGGCACCACATAGAGCATGTGTCCTTCACGCAAGTCATAGATACGGCCATCTTGCGGGGTCAGGGTATCCATATAGATGCCGAACGCCTGCTCGATTTCACGGCTGGCCTGATAGCCGTGGCGCTCCAGCGTATTGACCAGGAAGGGTACCCGGAACAGCAGATAGTGCAGCTTGTCATCGAATTCACTGTGCTCTTCGCTCAGATACCAGCGCTCCGATTTCAGCTGGCGTTTTGCCATCTCCCGCGGCCAGCGATTCATCAGCCGCTGCCAGTTGGCAAGTCCGGAGCGGGGTTCGATCAGCAGGGCCTCGCCAGTGCGTTTCAGTTGCAGACGGGCGGTACGCAATTTTAGCCAGAGGGTGAAGAAGAGGTAGATGAAGAGCGCCAGCAGCAGGCTGGTGGTAATGCTCGACCAGAGATAGCGCTCCTGCTGGTGCTGGCTGTTGTTAAGCTGCTGCTCCAGCTCCTTGATGTGTTGTACCCGTTCAACCTGGACATAGTTGTCGCGGATCGCAGCCTGCTCCTGATCAATTTCCTGCTGGCGAACCTCTTCTCCCAAACGATGGAAGCGCTTGTAACTGTCGAGGGCTTGGTGCAGGTATCCCTTCTGTTCATACGCAAGTGACAACAGGCGGAATACTTCGTACTGGCGGCGAGTGTCGCCTACCTGATTGGCCAGTGCCCGGGCATTTTCCAGCTGCAGGATGGCGATGGCCGCCTCCTGCTTCTTCAGATAGAGCTCGCCGAGCAACAGCAGGGTATCGATCAGCGGCTCTTTGGCATCGCCCAACTCGTGGGACTGCCGGGATGCATTGAGGTAGTTGCCGGCCAGCGAGAGGTTACCGCTTTGCAGATAGGTTTTGCCTATCTCGTACTTGAGCAGAGAGGCCTGCGGCCGACTGCTTCCCTCATCGAGCAAATCCAGCGCATTGAAGAAGTAGACCAGCGCCATATTGAGGTCGCCCTGATCACGGTTGAGTCGGGCCAGCACGATAAGTGAGTCGCATAGCAGTGACGGATTGCCGATGGAGTGAAAATAGTTGGCCGCTTCATTGGCATATTGCAGCGCTTTCTGGGGCTCCTGCTCTTGCTGATAGAGTTTGACTATCTGGTTGGAGAGCAAGCCGAGAAAGAGCGGGTCGTTGAGATTCTTGGCCTGCTGCTGGGCATCGATATATTCACCCAATGCCAGCTGGGGTTGTTGCAGCACACGATAAAGGTCGCCGCTGATGGCGCTGACCCAGGCGCTGGCAAGAGGATTGGCGACTTTGGCAGCCCAGATCCTTGCATCCGCCAGATGGGTCTTGGCGTCTTCAAGATGCTGATTTTCAATCTCGTAGCTGGTGCGTTGCAGGCGGCTATAGATCTGTAACTGGCTCTGTTTGAGGTCGGGACGGGCCAGCTGTTCGTCCAATTGTTCCAGCAGGATACGGCTGTTGTTCTGGCCATCTTGCCTTAGCCCCTGGCTACGGATTTTGAGATAGAGGGCGTGGGCCTTGAGTTCGGGTTGGCGCTCTCTCTCCGCCAGTTCCATCGCCTTGTCGAGGGTTTGCTGGGTAGCTTGATATTGGCCAAGCTGGATTCGGCACTCCCCTTCAAGCAGGTGTGCTCCGATGGTTTGCGAAACGGTGCTGTAGCTGAGCAGAGGCTCGCGATAGCCGAACTCCTGACGATTACTGATGATTTGCTGGGGATTATTGGCCGCACGCGTCAGAAAGGCGGAGGTGATCTGAACACATCTGGCAGGGTCGGTCAGCACCAGTGATTGGGCCTGTTGCAGATCCAGGGATAGTTGCTCCTTGTCCAGATCCAGATTTGGAGCGGACAGAGAAGACATCATCATAGCCAGAAAAAACAGTTGATTCATTGGATTAAGGACGGCGCAGAGGTGTTGGCATGTTATCCAAGCCCACCCCTGCGAGTCCAGCGTTTACTGATGGTGTGCTCAGGCTCCTTTGTAGCCGGATGCATCAAGGCGCCAGCAGGGTTGAGATAGCAGGGCGCTGTGGTGTGATACCGGGAAGCCCTTTATCAACGTCTGCTCTTATTGACGGATCAGACGCAGGTTGGTTGGCACGGCTTCGAAATCGGAGCGGAACGGGTTGATGTCGAGGCCGCCGCGGCGGGTATAGCGTGCATAGACGGTCAACTGCTCAGGCTGGCAATAGTGCTTGAGGTCGATAAAGATCCGCTCGATGCACTGCTCGTGGAACTCGTTGTGTTGGCGGAACGAGATGAGGTAGCGCAGCAGCTTCTCCCGATCGAGTTTCGGCCCCTTGTAGCGGATTACCACGGAGCCCCAGTCGGGCTGGCTGGTGACCAGGCAGTTGGATTTGAGCAGGTGGCTGTGCAGAGTCTCTTCAACCTGCTCGCTGCCGGCCGCCCCTTGCAGCAGGGACGCATCAAACTCGTAATTGTCTACCTCGATATCCTGCTCATCAATGCACTCGCCGGGCAGCAGGGCAATCTGGTGCGGCGCCTTGTCGAGGGGGAACAGGGTCACCTTGACGGTCTCACCGGCACAGGCACTCAGATCCTTGGTCAGCATGGCGGCGACTGCCTCGATAGAGTCGCAACGGGTCTGGTTGAAGGAGTTGAGGTAGAGCTTGAAGGATTTGGATTCGATCAGGTTCGCACTGGTGGCCGGAATGGCCACTTCACCCACCGCCACCATCGGCTTGCCCTTGGCATTGAGCCAGGAGAGCTCATAGAGGGTCCAGACATCGCAACCGCTAAAGGGCAGGTCATCGCCCAGCTTGAGATCATCCCGGTTCAGGCTACGTGGAACCGGCTGCAGCAGGGAGGGGGTGTACTGGCTAATGTAATCGGATTGCTGGCCCAGGCTCAGGCCGGTCAGGGCGCTGGCCCCGGCGTATCTATCTTGTTTGCTCACAGGGTTGCTCACGTAATGTGCTCATGATGAGTGGAATGAAACGGGCCATTGCAGGGCCGGATGGTTGCAGCCGCTTGGCTTGGGCGTCGGCCTCTCTGTATCCCGGGTTCTGTTTCCCGGGTCACTAGGTCGGCTGGCAACCTTGTCTGTTACCGGGTTTGGTGGTGCAATAGCGGACTTTGCCAGCAATTGTGGGGATTTTCGATGTCGGATCAAGTTTTGTCTGCCCTGGAGCACTTTTTTGCCCGCTGGCAACGGGATGGCGAGGCCAGACGAGGCCTGCCCCTGTGCGAGTGGGAGGCGGACTGGCGTTCCCCCTGCCAGCTTGGTGAGCCCGCCGATGGCCGGGTGGCCTGGCGCCCTCACCAGCGCTCCGAGCCGGCCGATTTTACAGCCATGGCCGATGCCCTCGAGCTGACGATTCATCCCAGCGCTATCGCCCTGTTCGGGCACTGGTTAAGCCGCCCCATCCCCTGCCTTTTCAAGGGGCTGCGCCTTGAACTGATCCTGCCGTGGAACGAGGCGGATCTCGACCTGCTCAAGGAGAACCTCATCGGCCACTTGCTGATGCTGCGCAAGCTAAAACGAACCCCCTCCATCTTTATTGCCACCACCCGCAACGAGATGACGCTCATCTCGCTGGATAACGAGAGTGGTCAGGTGTGGCTGGAGTGGCTCGATTCCGGCCGCCGTCTGACGCTGGCGCCCTCTTTGCCGGCGTTTCTGGAGCGGCTGGAGACGTTGCCGCAATAGCGCCGCTTCGAGCCAAGGTTACTCATCGGAACGAAAAGAGCCTTGCCATGCGGCAAGGCTCTTTTTTATGGCATCGCGTACAGGGAACGCGCTTAATCCTTGAAATCCCAGGAGAGGTTGGAGATCAGACGGCAGCTGTCGCACTTGAAGTCGAAGATCTCGTGCAGTGGCTCTGCCAGCGCCCACTCACCGCCACAGCTGGGGCAGGGGCGCGCCTTCTCCTCGGCCGCGCTCAACCCGCCCACTCGGTAGAGGTAGTAGTAGGTGGGGATGCCGCTCAGCACTTCCAACCGTTTGGCCAAATCGGTGCCGCGCCGGTAGAGGCGGCTGCCCACTTCGCCGATTTCGTGCAGCGCCGCATGTTCGGCGATGGAGCCGTTCATCTGCAGCTGATCGCATGCCTCCCAATCCTCCTGCCACTTGATGATCTGTTTCTGATCGCCGTTGGCGACCGCGGGCAGCTGGTAGAGCGGAATGGGGGCGAAGTGGTCACCACAGCGCAGCGGCGAGCAGGTATGCAGGAAGCTGGTATAGAGCATCATCCAGCTGGGGCGCTCGCCCTGTGTGCCGCAAGGGTCGGTGCTGTCGGAGAGCAGATCCGCCCCTTGAAGATGGAGCTTTGGCGCCAATAACCCGGCCTGATTGAGCTGCTGTTCGGCCAGTTTGACCTGCTCGCTCTGGTTGTCGGGGTGCAGGCTATCTTGCTCCGGGCAGACTACCCGACTGACGAAATAGCCGTCATGCATGCTGGTGGGGAATTCCCGCCCGAGGATCTGGCCCTGATAACGCAGCATGTCGAGGTAGTTGACGATGGCCCGCTCGGCTTCGCCAAGGGAGGTATCGCGGTAACACTCAAAGCAGAGTTCGACGATATACATGGTTCAGCCTTGCCCCTGCTGGAGGAGCAGGTCGGTCAGGCGATCCACCTTCTGTTCGATGCGCGCGAGCTGTTCGGCGAGTTGCTGCAGGGTGAGCTCCGGTGCTGGCTGAGGCACAGCCTCTGGCAGGATCTCGCTCTCGGCGGTCGCAACTGGCTGCTGCTTCCACTGGCTCAGCACTTTCAGCAGCTCGGCCATCGGCACAGGCTGGGTGAGGCGGGCCTTGATCATGGCAGTGGTGGGCGTCAGGCCCTTGGCGGCCAGCTCGTTGGCAATTCGGATGATCTCGTGGGCGGACATAAGCATGCTCTGGGTGAGAAGGGGGGATCGATATCGGGGCGGGATCTTAACCAAAGCCGGCAGGGGAGGAAAGGGGCGGGCGGCTTAGCGGGGCTGGCGCAGCATCACATCGAGCTGGTCGATCGCCTCGCACCAGTCGGAGTCGTTCCACAGGGCATCGCGCAGGAAGCTGGCCTGGGCGGCATTCCAGAAACCGGCCTCCGGCAGCAGGGTTTCATTGTCGAGGTGATGGTCGTGCACAAAGCGGTGCAGGCTCAGCTCGTCGTTGGCCATCCCGAGCTGGGCAAACAGGGCTGGCAGATCGTGGACAAGGGGTTCCATCTCGTCTCTCCCTTTGTTTAATCCCTGAGATTATAGACAGGCACAGCCATCGGGCGCAGAGACGAGATTGGGGATCAGGCAGAGGGGATGCGATGGGGTGGCAGATCAACGCCCACGATGTGCAGCCCCTGCATCTTGAGGGTGCCCTGATAGTGGCTCTCGCCATCGCTGGAGAATTCAAACTGATAGTGGGTCAGCAGCCGCAGGGGATTGCGGGCCAGCTCCCGCCGGTTGCGGGCCAGCGACAGCAGTTGCAGATCATGGTGCTGGCAGTAGCGGCGCATGTATTGCCAGGCCACTTCTGCCTGTTGGCGTTGCAGCCAGAACAGGCCGGCTACGGCAATCAGCAACAAAATTCCGAGCATCTCTCCCATAGGCGGGCTTCCTTATCGTGATGTCGATAACCGGGAGTCCTGCTCGGTACTCCCGATCTCCTTTTCTATTTCCCGCCGTGTTGCCTCGTGGCGTGAGGGTGAGGCGAGGGGTCAGGCCGAGGCGAACAGACGGCCGATGGCCTTGCCCAGCGCATCGCTGCGGTTGGGGTCACGCAGTCTGGCCAGCATATCATTGCGCAGGGCCGGTAAAGTGACCAACTCGGCAAAAACCTGATTGAAGAACTGGGTCGGTTGCAGTGCCAGTTGTTCCAGATAGTGGCTGAGCAGATTGGCATCTTTCAGGTCGGGCCAGAGCCGGCCAGCAATGGCGAGCAGCAGCGCCGGGCTCGGCTGGGTTTGCAACAGGGTCAGCAGCTTGTTGGTGCGCAAAGAGCTGCCGGGACAGGAGGCCATCGCGCGGCAGAGGTAGGCCAGGGTCTCCGGGTTGGGGGCGGCGCACTCCTGCTCCTTGCCGATCCGCTCGAGCAGGGCGCCTTGTACTGCCGGCGGCAGCGGGGCGTTTTCAAGGCTCTGGCAGAGTGCATAGAGCGGCTCTTGCGGTAGTTTGGGCAGCGCCTTGCAGATCAGCGCCAGATTGCGCTCATCATGGAGTCGCTCGGCCAGATCGGCAAAGCCCTGCAGCCCCAGCGTTTGCCAACCGGTGTCGTTGGGGGCGGCCAGATAGTGGCAGAGGGCATCGTAATAGGCGGAAGGGGCCTGCTCCAGCTGGCGCGCCAGCTTGGCGTGCAGACTGGCCATTTTTGCCTCCGCCGGGCGGAAGGTGTAGGGATTGTCGGCCAAGCGCTGGGCCTTCTCTTCATCCAGATCGCCGGTGAGCTTGTAGCCCAGGGTTTCCACCACCTGATCCATGAACAGCTTGGGGCCATTTGACATCAGCAGGCCGCGCTCATCGAGGGCAAACTTGAGGAACCAGAGGTAGTGGCGAGACTCGCTCGGCTGGAAGAAGTGCACACCCAACCAGGCGTGCTGTTGCAGCGGCCAGGGGTAGGGCTCTTGCTGCTGTTCGATGCGCACAAAGGTGTCGCTGGCCAGTGGCCGCACCTGGCGGCCCATGTCAAACAGCTGGAACTGGGTGCCAGCCTGAGTCAGAAATTCGGTCAAGGTATTGATGGCAGTAGGCGTCACAGACATGGTGAGATCCGGCTAATGGTGATGCGGGCCGATTATAAGGCCCTTGCCGAGGATAGCCAGTGGCAGCAGACGCGCGTTGCGGCAGATATCAACATGGCAGCCATGCGGGGGGAGGTGTATAGTATCGCCCTTTTTTAAAGTCGGCAGGCCGCGCTGGCTGCCGTGTATGTCGACGAGCAGGCTTAATCGCCGGTGCTGCGCGACCGAATGTATCGGCATCCTGGCTGACCCTGTCGGGTCAGCGGATCAATCTGTGGTTATGAGGAAGAGAGCGAGATGAATCAATATTTGCTGGTAGCTGGCCTGTTGGGGGAACTCACCGCCGAGTTGCAGCGCCTTGAGCGCTGGCAAGCTGACCATCCCGGTGACGAAGCCCTGGCAAGCACCCTGCCTTTTTGTGTCGATACCCTGAGCTTTGATCAGTGGCTGCAGTTCGTGCTGATCCCGCGCATGGAGCAGCTGGTGATGTTGCAGGCGCCGCTGCCCACCAGCGTCTCCCTTTATCCCATGGCCAGCGAAGTCTACAAAGAAGATCTGGCCGAAGCTGAAGCGCTGCTGCGCCTGATCGCCCGCTTCGATCTGCTGCTCTCCGGCAAAGTGATAGAACAATGATGCCAGATCAAACCCGAGAAGAGAGTGACCTGAAGCTGACCCTGCTCTATCAGGATGAGTGGCTGGTGGCGGTCAACAAGCCGTCCGGTCTGCTGGTGCATCGCAGCTGGCTCGACAAGGGCGAGACCCGTTTTGCCATGCAGATGACCCGGGATCTCATCGGCGGTCGCCATGTCTATCCGGTGCATCGCCTCGACCGTCCCACCTCAGGCGTGCTGCTGTTTGCGCTCGATCCGGTGATTGCCCGCGCACTCACTGAAGCCTTCACCCAACGTCAGGTGCACAAGGAGTATCTGGCATTGGTGCGTGGCTGGGCGCCCGAGCAGGGGGTGATCGACTATCCCCTCAAGGAGCAGTTGGACAAGATTGCCGATGCCATGAGCAACCCGGATCGCCCGGCGCAGGATGCCGTCACCACCTTCCGTCGCCTGCATCAGGTCGAGCTGCCCCACGCGGTCTCCAAGAAGCACCCTACCAGTCGCTACAGTCTGGTCAGATTGTTCCCGAAGACCGGTCGCAAGCATCAGTTGCGCCGCCATATGGATCACCTGTTCCACCCCATCGTCGGGGATACCACCCACGGGGATGGGCGCCACAACCGTTTCTTTCGCGAGCACTTTGGCTGCGAACGGCTGCTGCTGGTGGCCCGCACCCTGAGCTTTACCCATCCTGTGCTCAAGGTGCCGATGCGGATCCAGGCTCCGCTCGGTCAGGATGTGCTGCGCCTGTTTGCCGAGCTGGGCTGGCCCGCCAGCGAGAGCGACTACTAAGCGCCTGATCCTCAGCCTTGAACCGGTGGCATCTGACGCCAGCTTGCTGATAGAGTTGCTCAAAAGAGTGACTCACGCGGGGAGCGGAGAATGGCGCAGATCGATATCGTGATAGGAACTGTCTACGGCGCAGCCATGCTGGTGGCCGAGACCTTGGCAGATGAGTTGGAACGCAAGGGGCATTACTGCACCCTGCACGAAGAAGCACGGCTGGTGGACATCGACCCCGGCCGTTTTTTATTGCTGGTCAGTGCCACCACAGGGCAGGGGGACATTCCTCCCAATCTGCAGCCCTTTGCCAGCGAGCTGGCTGACAAGGCGCCCTGGCTCAAGGGGCTGCGGTATGCCCTGATTGCCATGGGCGACAGCAGCTATGACCATTTTTGTGGCGCGGGCCGTCGGCTGGACGGATTGCTGCAAGAGCTGGGCGCCACGCGAGTGATTCCCCCGCTGGAGCTAGATGCTACCGTGCACGATGAACCCGAACAGGTGGCACTCAGCTGGCTGAAAAAGTGGGATATTCAGCCCTGAATATTCTCTGAAATAGAGCCATATCAATCCCCTGAGCCTTAAGTAGCAGGGGATTGTTATTTGCACAAAAACCATCTCACTCTGCAACGCATATTTCCCCTGATGGCGGAGGGGTATTTTCCCCTTTTAGCATTCCATTGCCGTAATGGTTTCACGCGCACCGCAGACCCGTCATCCAAATAAAAGTTCCATCTTGAAAGCGATCTCAGTCATGTTTTTGTCATTCGAACGTAAAATAATGACTTTAGTTCTATCGCGAATTAATTAATGATAACGCTTTCAGGGTTGTTGTTGTTGTGTGTTTTTCTTTTTTTCTGGATTTTAATTGCGCGGCTGATGGCTTTTTTACTTGTTGTTGTTGTGGAGATCGTTTGCCGAGCGATTTGTCGCCATTTTGTGAGTCGCTTCATATTTGTCGTGAAATACGCTCCCTATAATCAACCTCGGTTATCACCAACAGGATTACATGGTGATAAGAAGTTGAATATTCAGGATCACACTCCTCACTGCGGGAAATAAGGAATATGACAATGAAAATGAAGTGGCTCCCGATTGCAGCAGCTGTTACTGCCGCCCTGGCTTCCCAAGCCGCCTTTGCCGTAGATTTCCACGGTTATTTCCGTTCCGGCGTCGGTGTTTCCGGCGACGGCGACATGGTTAAATACAACGTCAATAAAGTTGGCCGTCTTGGTAACGAAAATGATACCTACGGTGAAGTGCAACTGGGTCAGGAAGTATTCAACAAAGATGGCAAGACTTTCTATGTTGATTCCATGTTTGCCATGGCTTCCAACGGTTCAAACGACTGGGAAGGTACCGGTACTGTTTGTAACTTCGATGCCAAGCAGTGCAATGGTGATTCCGACTTCGCTCTGCGTCAGTTCAACGTACAAGCCAAAGGCTTGCTGAACTTTGCTCCTGAAGCAACCCTGTGGGCTGGTAAGCGTTACTATCAACGCCATGACATCCACATCTCCGACTTCTACTACTGGAACATCTCCGGTGCCGGTGCTGGTATCGAAGGCATCCAGGCTGGTCCGGGTAAAGTATCTTTCGCATGGGTACGCAACGATCGCAGCGCTGCCGATGTGTTTGGCCAGTACACCCAAACCGGAGTGGATGGCAACGGTAACCCGACCTATCAGAAGAATGAAGATCTGAACGTTAACACCTTGGATCTGCGTTATGCCGGCATCCCGCTGTGGACCGATGCGTCCTTGGAACTGGGCGTTGACTATGCTCTGGTCAATGAGACCAACGATCAGAAAGCACTGAAAAAGAATCCGCAAGATGGCGTGATGCTGACTGCTGAACTGACCGCTGGCATCCTCGGTGGTTTCAACAAAACCGTGCTGCAATACGGTACCGAAGGTTACTCCAAGACCATGGCTTTCTATGGCGATGGTTCCTGGTACGGCGCTGAAGCCAAAGACGGTGCTGACGGTTTCCGTATCATCAACTGGGGCGTTGTTCCGATGGGCAACTCCTGGGAGATGGGTCACCAGCTGGTTTACGGTGTAGGCAACGAAATGTGGGACGGCAACGACAAGTGGGAAACCATGTCTGTTGTTGTTCGCCCGATGTACAAGTGGGATGACTTCAACAAGACCATCTTTGAAGGCGGTTACTTCAAGGACAACAACAAGTCCACCAATGGCAGCGAAGACAAAGATGCCGGCTACAAGCTGACCCTGGCTCAAGCCTGGTCTGCTGGTTCCAGCTTCTGGGCCCGTCCGGAAATCCGTGTGTTCGCCTCCTACCTGGCTAACGACGAAGACAAGAAAGTCTTCGAAGGCAATACCTCCAAAGACACCTACCAGTTTGGTGTGCAAGCAGAAGCTTGGTGGTAAGCAAAAGTTTAAGTTAAGTTAGTGACTGCCCCCTTATGGGGGCAGTTTTGTTTCGCCGGATCACGGCCACCGGATTATGGAGATAAGAAAAATGAAACGGGTAAAGATGTCTATTGCAGCCGTAATCACTGCGCTATTAACCGGTTGTGCCGGAAACATGGTTGTTCCTCTGCAAGAACATGGCTCGATCTTGAGCGATGCAGATCAAGCCAAGCAAGCGTTGGCCAAAGCCTCAAGCTGCTGTGTGGCGTTTAAAGATTTCAGTTATGCCCCCTTGCCTGAAGGTGAGACCTTGCTGGCCATTGATGGCAAGCAACCCACTTTTCAGTTTGATGAGGGGATGAGTTACTTTGCTGCTTATCGCTTGCCGACCAACACCGGCAATCTGGCGATCAACCTGGCATCACAGGTGAGCAAAACCGTGATGGTGCCCAAGGTCATTATGCTGGATGCCGAGTTCAAGGTGACTCGGGTCCTGGGTGAGTCAGTATTCAGCTATCAGCCTGCTCACTTGCTCGATAACGACCGTATCGAAGGACGTGTTTTTGTTGACCGCAGCATGCCTGGCAACCCGGCCAGCGAAACATACATGATCGTTTATGCGCCCGCGGATAAGCTCTCAGGCAGCACAACAATCCTGCATCCATCAAAAGCATTTGCTCGCGCTAATGGTACCGTTGAGCCTGATATCAAGGATCCGGTGATCCCGCACTCCCCGTGGGGTTTGGTGCAGATCAAAGTCAAAGATATGGCCCGTGGAAGTGGTCTTGAAGCGGTATTCAAACCCGAATATGCCGACAAGGTGGCTATGAGCCAGGGTCAGCAGGTTGCAGCGATAGCGACTACCGCAGCCGTTACCACAACTGCAACAGCTGCGGTCGCAGCCAAACCTGCTCCTGCCATGCTGAGTGAAACAGAAGCCTTCTACCAGAGCCAGATCGAAAAAGCGGTCAAGGCGGGGGATATCGACAAGGCGATGAAGCTGGTGAACGAGGCCGAGCGGGCCGGTTCAACCAAGGCAAAAAGCGTGTTTATTGATGCGGTCAAGCGCTCGCAACAATAGAGTAATACGACCGTTTGCTGGTCAGATATATTTATTGAGGCCTCCCTTGTTGGAGGCCTTTTTAATCGGTAGACTGTAATAAATAAAAATCACGCCGTTACATTCTGTTACAGTGAGTTGCTATTTGATGTAAATGGCATTATTAAAATACAAAGTGAAACTGCTATTTATATGTCTTTGTAATAGAGTGATAATGCGGATTATTAATTTCTATTAGATGCGTTTTTTAGCCGCTAAACAAGTTGTGATCTTCCCTCCAAATTCAATATTCCCCCGCCTTCGAAAGCAGCAATTTATGACCCGCTGGGTTATATTCTGATGGTCAAAATAAACAAGCCCGACTCGAAGATATCTGAATGAATCAGTGCTTATTTCATCCAGATAGATCGTTCAGGGACGACAATCCATTCAGGAGCGCACACAATGTTCAAAAATGCTTTCTCTAATCTGCAAAAGGTTGGTAAGGCGCTGATGCTGCCAGTATCAGTCTTGCCAGTCGCAGGTATTCTGCTGGGGGTGGGTGCTGCCCACTTCAGCTGGATGCCGGAAATTGTCTCCCAATTGATGGAGCAAGCCGGTGGTTCTGTATTTGGCCAGATGGCCCTGCTGTTCGCAGTGGGTGTTGCTCTGGGCTTTACCAATAACGACGGTGTATCCGGTCTGTCAGCCATCGTTGGCTACGGCATCATGGTCGCAACCCTGAAGGTCATGGCACCTGTGATGGGTGTTGAAACCATCGAAACCGGCGTGCTGGGTGGTATCCTGGCCGGTGGTATCGCAGCCTGGGCGTTCAACCGCTTCTACAAGATCCAGCTGCCAGAGTACCTGGGCTTCTTCGCGGGCAAGCGTGCCGTACCCATCATCACCGGTTTCCTCTCCATCGGTCTGGGTGTGATCCTGTCCGTGATTTGGCCGCCAGTGGGTGGCGCCATTGGTGCCTTCTCTGACTGGGCTGCCAACCAGAACCCGGTACTTGCCTTCGGTATCTACGGCGTGGTTGAGCGCTCCCTGATCCCGTTCGGTCTGCACCACATCTGGAACGTACCGTTCTTCTATCAGGCTGGTACCTGCGTCAACGGTGCCGGTGAAACTGTTCACGGTATCATGACCTGCTTCCTGACTGCTGATGACGCTTCCCGCGCTGCCGGTAACGGTTTTGGTCAGCTGGCTGGTGGCTACCTGTTCAAAATGTTCGGTCTGCCTGCTGCTGCGTTCGCCATTGCTCACGCTGCCAAGCCGGAAAACCGCGCCAAGATCGTTGGTATCATGGCCTCTGCAGCCCTGACCTCTTTCCTGACCGGTATCACCGAGCCGATCGAGTTCTCCTTCCTGTTCATCGCTCCGGTTCTGTACGCAATCCACGCTGTACTGGCTGGTCTGGCTTATGTGCTGACCAACTCTCTGGGTATCGTACACGGTCACACCTTCTCCAATGGCTTCATCGACTTCGTGGTGCAATCACCGCGTGCCGACAACATGCTGCTGCTGGTTGGTCTGGGTCTGGTTTACGCGGCCATCTACTACGTGGTATTCAGCTTCGTTATCCGTGCCATGAACCTGAAAACCCCGGGTCGTGAAGACGAGACTGCTGAAGAGGCCGTTGGCCAAGGCAAAGACGAGATGTCTGCTGCTCTGGTTGCCGCCTTCGGTGGTAAAGAGAACATCGCTTCTCTGGATGCCTGCATCACCCGTCTGCGTGTTGGCGTGAAAGATGTTGCCAAAGTTGACCAGGCTGGTCTGAAGAAACTGGGTGCTGCCGGTGTGGTAGTGGCTGGTTCCGGCGTTCAAGCCATCTTCGGTACCAAGTCCGACAACCTGAAAACCGACATGGACATCTGGATGAAGAGCAACTAATTCTGTTGCCTGAATATCAGCGTGTTTGAAGAGGGAGGCGAAAGTCTCCCTCTTGCTATTTCTGGTTATAGATCGTGCGAGTCGCATCAGGTCGATCTCGGCAAGTGTCATGTTGCCCAAAAGGCGATGCGTAACGGGATGCCCTATGTCGGCACAACTGCTGGTGTGCCTCGCTCGCCTTATCGCACGCCATCACCAGATAAACCCATATAAAGTGAGCCAATAAAAAGAGCGCCACCAAGGCGCTCTTTTGTCGAATCGGTGGGGCTAGAGTTTCTCCAGATCCCGCTCGATTTCGCTGATCTTGTTCTGCACCACTTTTTCCAGATGGCGCAGGTCGCGCAGGATCTTCTGCTTGATGTCCGGGTCGGCCTGCTGATGGACGCCCTGGGTCAGGTTGTCCAGCTCATCCACCACATATTTGAGGTTGGCATTGATCTCGGTGACATCCTTGTACTCATGGGTACCGGAATCGACCAGCATGGTCTTGCGCTGGCGTGGATACTTGAATTTGACACTCTTGGCGAAGAACTCGCCTTTCTGCTTCTTGAAGTAGATCTTGAGGATGTCGTGGTTGGCCTCCTGGCGCAGGGTATAGCTGTCGACGGAGGCGGGATCCTGGATCCCCAGGCTCTTCAGATTCTCGTACATCAGGCTTCCTCGGTTTGAAACGATCCTGTCCCATCCATCTTAACCGATGCCTCATGGCTTGCCTGTGACAGGGGCGCCAAAATGAAAAGGGCGCCATCAGGCGCCCTTTCATCACAGCAATGCTGATTACTCGTCGATGGAGCGCAGCAGGGCGTTGATGCCGACTTTGGCACGGGTTTTTGCATCGACCTTTTTGACGATCACCGCCGCGTAGAGGCTGTACTTGCCGCACTTGGAGGGCAGGGAGCCGGAGACGACCACGGAGCCAGCCGGTACGCGGCCGTAGTGGATCTCGCCGGTTTCACGGTCATAGATGCGGGTGGACTGGCCGATGAAGACGCCCATGGAGATGACGGAACCTTCCTCGACGATCACCCCTTCAACCACTTCGGAGCGGGCACCGATAAAGCAGTTGTCTTCGATGATGGTCGGGTTGGCCTGCAGCGGCTCCAGTACGCCGCCGATGCCGACGCCGCCGGAGAGGTGGACGTTCTTACCGATCTGGGCGCAAGAGCCGACAGTAGCCCAAGTATCGACCATGGTACCTTCGTCAACGAAGGCGCCGATGTTGACATAGGAGGGCATCAGCACGGTATTAGGGGCGATAAAAGAGCCTTTGCGGGCGGTCGCCGGCGGCACCACGCGCACACCCGCTTCCTTGAACTGCTCAGCGGTGTAGTTGGAGAACTTGAGGGGAACCTTGTCGTAGTACTGGGCATCGTCGCCCTTGATGATGCCGTTGTCGTTGATGCGGAAGTAGAGCAGTACCGCTTTCTTCAACCACTGATGGACAACCCACTCACCGGCAATCTTCTCGGCAACCCGGGCCTTACCGGAGTCCAGCAGGTCGATGGCTTGCAGGATGGCGGACTTGGTGGTGCTATCCACGGAGCCCGGAGTAATGGTGTCGCGGCGCTCGAAGGCCGCTTCAATGATCTGTTGCAACTCGGTCATGACAGGTTTCCTTTAAAAAATTCTGTTTGTTGTATCACACTTTTCCGACTGTTTTTAAGGGGTTGACCGGAATTCTTCCAGCCAGTGGCCATTTCTTCATCCAGTGTGCGCCAACCAGTTGTTTGGCATAGCAAAAAACGCCCGACAATCAGCCTCTTTCGAATCACTCTTCGCTTAATCCAGTACCGACTGCTGGGGATTGAGCTGGTGTACCAGTCGCTCTTCCAGCTGTTTTTGCTGCTCGGCGGTCAATGGCTCGCCATCGAGGCTGGTCAGGCTGAAAAAGTCTTCGACCCTCTCACCGAAAGTGGCAATTTTGGCGGCGTGCAGCGACAGTCCACACTGCTGGAAAACCGCACCGATCCGCGCCAGCAGGCCGGGGGTATCGAGGGCAGTCAGTTCCATCAGGGTGTGACGGCTTTCCCCTTTATGGGGCAGAAAGACTACCCGGGTCGGTACGCTGAACTGGCGGTGGCGCCGCGACAGCGGCTTGTTGCGCAGCACCAGCTTGCCCGGCTCCTGCAGCGCCTTCTCCAGCGCTTTCTTGATGGTGGCGGTGCGGTTGGGGCTGATGGGTTCGCCGCTTGGCTCCAGTACCACGAAGGTATCGAGCACATAGTTGCTGCGCGAGTTCATGATCTGGGCGTCGTGGATGTTAAGGTTTTTCTGATCCAGCGCCGAGGCCACGGTGGCAAACAGATTCGGGGTATCGCGGCAGTAGATAAATACCTCGCTGCCGCCGCGGGTCGGGTGTTTGCCGATGATCACCAGCGGTGCCGGATTGTCGCCATGCTCGATGATATGGCGGCAGTGCCAGGCGATCTGCTCCGGGCTGTGACGCAGGAAGTAGTCGGCCTTGAAATCGGCCCAGAGCAGGTTGATTGCCTCTTCCGATACATCCCGTTGCGCCAGCAGTTGCTTGGCCTGACGCTGGTTTTCGCGAATGCGCAGCCGCATGTCGGGCGGGTTCTCCAACCCTTGGCG
This sequence comes from Aeromonas sp. 600886, assembly GCF_049174935.1. Lineage (NCBI taxonomy): Bacteria > Pseudomonadati > Pseudomonadota > Gammaproteobacteria > Aeromonadales > Aeromonadaceae > Aeromonas > Aeromonas sp. 600886. Next base: position 68,920 of record NZ_JAAKUB010000011.1, read on the forward strand.
CAGCGCCTTCTGGGTCGCGAAGTAGAGCTCCCGCAGCAGGGTGCCCTTCCAGTCGTTCCACAGGGTGTCGTTGGTGGCGCAGATATCAGCCACGGTAAGGCAGTAGAGCAGGTCGAGATGCTGCTCGTCGCGCACCTTCTGGGCAAAGTCGGTGACCACGTCGGGATCGTAGATATCGCGGCGCTGGGCGGTAACCGACATCAGCAGATGGTGGCGCACCAGCCAGGCGACCAGTCGGCTCTCGTAGCGATCCAGACCGTGCAGCTGGCAGAACTCCAGCGCATCGACGGCGCCCAGTTCCGAGTGATCGCCACGCCGTCCCTTGGCTATATCGTGGAACAGGGCGGCGATGCTGAGCAGCTCCGGTTTGCGCAGCCGGGTGAAGACCTCGTGGCAGAGCGGGTGGCTCTGGCGACTGGCCGGATTGGGAAACTGATGAATGTTCTTGAGCAGCCTGTGGGTGTGCTCATCCACCGTGTAGGCGTGGAACATATCGAACTGCATCTGGCCGACGATCAGGTTCCACTGGGGCAGATAGGCCGCCAGAATGCCGTACTTGTGCATCAGGGTGAGCGGCAGGCCGATGCCGTTGGGGTGGCGCAGCAGCGCCATAAAGAGGCGACGGCAGTCAGGCAAGTCCTGCAACCAGCAGTTGAGTTTGCGGCGCGCCTCGCGCAGTTGGCGCAAGGTGGCCGAGTGGATGCCCGCAATCTCGGGATGCTGGGCCATCTGATAGAAGAGGCGCAGGATGGCGGCTGGTTCACGGCTAAACAGCTCCGCATCCACCGCATCGATGAGGCGGCCACGAAGCTGGAACTCGTCGGACAGGCGGCGCACATCCATGGCGGTGTTGCCGAGGATCGCCTCGTCAAACAGCTGCAGCAGCATCTCGTTGAGCTCCGAGACCCGCCGCACCGTCTGGTAGAAGCGCTTCATCATCTGCTCGACCGGAGTGTTGCCTTCCCCTTCGAACCCCAACATTTGGGCTACAGTGCGCTGGCGATCGAACAGCAGGCGGTTATCTCCCTTGTTGATGGCCATATGCAGGGCGAAACGCACCTTCCAGAGAAAATTCTGGCAGTCGAGCAGTTCGCGGTACTCGGCGCGATTGAGAAAGCCGTGGCTGGTCATTTCGAACAAGGTAGTGGCGCCAAAGTGGCGGCGGGCGACCCAGGCGAGGGTTTGAATATCCCGCAGGCCGCCCGGATTGCTCTTGAGATCGGGCTCCAGCTTGTAGGCGGTGCCGAGAAACTGCTGATGACGCTCCGCCTGCTCTTGCCGTTTAGCGCGAAAGAAGGCTTCACTCGGCCAGAAGTGCTGGGGGCCGGTGGCCTCTTTCAGTTGCCGAAAGCCCTCCTGGCGACCTGTGATGTAGCGTGCCTCGATCAGGTTGGTGGCGACCGTAATATCGGCGCGCCCCTGCTCGAGGCACTCCGCCACGTTGCGCACCGCCTGACCCACCTCCAGCTTGAGATCCCACAGTAAGGTGATGAACTCGCCGATGCGCAGTCCCAACACCTCGTCCAGTTCGTCGCCGTCATAGAGGATCAGCAGGTCGATATCGGAGTGGGGGTGCAGCTCGCCGCGGCCATAGCCCCCCACCGCGATCAGGGTCAGATCGCTCTTGTCAAAGCCAAACTTCTGCCACAACCGGCAGAGCAACTGATCCATGTACTCGGAGCGGGTGGCGACCAGCTCGATGATGTTGTCGCCGGCATCAAAACGGGCGTGCAGCCAGCCGAGAAAGCGGCTCAGGTACTCTTTGCAGTTGTCGCGAGTGAGCTGGTCATCGGGTAACAAATGGGGGGAAAGCAGGCTGGCGTCCATGGCATCTCACACACAGTGGCAGGCAAACGGCTGAAACAGAAGTAAAAACCCCGGCGCTTTGGAAGTTCAGGGCCGGGGTTCGATGTTAGCTGTGTTTGATGAAGCGGTCGATAGTGTCATCGGGGCGCAGGGTGAGCACCTCGCAGCCATCCTCGGTCACCAGCAGGGTGTGTTCCCACTGGGCGGAGTCGCCGCCATCCTTGGTGGTCACGGTCCAGCCATCCTTCGGATTGACCTTGCAGTGATACTTCTTGCTGTTGACCATCGGCTCGATGGTGAAGCACATGCCCGCTTTCAGCTCCAGCTTGCCACTGTTGCGGTAGTGGAGGATCTGCGGCTCTTCGTGGAACTCGGCACCGATACCGTGACCGCAGTAGTCACGCACCACGGAGAAGCCGGCCTTCTCGACGATGGGCTGGATCACGGCGCCAATTTCGGTGATGCAGGCACCCGGACGCACCTTCTTGATGGCGGCGTAGAGGCTCTCTTGCGCAACTTTGCAGAGCTGGCGGCGCAGCGGGGTGGTTTCACCCACGATGAACATGGCCGAGGTATCGCCGTGGTAACCATCCTTGATGACGGTGATATCCAGGTTGATGATGTCGCCATCGCGCAGCTTCTTGTGATTCGGGATGCCGTGGCAGATCACATCGTTCACCGAGGTGCAGATGGATTTGGGGAAGCCGTGGTAGTTGAGCGGAGCTGGAACCGCCTGTTGTACGTCGACAATATAGTCGTGGCAGAGGGTGTTCAGTTCGTCTGTGGTGACGCCAGCTTTGACATGGGGCGCAATCATGACCAGCACATCGGCGGCCAATTGGCCGGCAACGCGCATCTTTTCAATCTCTTCCGGTGTCTTGATTTTAATGGACATGGGATCTCTCTTGCGGCCTGCCACTGGGCCTGCGAGGGCAGACAGGACAGGTAATGAAAAATAGATGCGTTTGCAATCAGGGCAAAATTTTATCCGCAACCCCCGCGTACTTCCAGTGTGATTGTCATCACAACGTCAAATCGGCGTCGCAGCATCCTCTGGCGGGATCCATATTTACACCTGTTTAGGGTGTCGGCCGGTGGTGTCCTGAACAAAGTTATGGTATAAAGCGCGCCGGAATGGGGAACTTGCGTCCCGATTTCATCACCCTTACTTAAACAACACACACACATCGACACATATGCCGGGGTGCCTTAACGGGTCGGTTATATGGGATGTGTGGAGGCCTAACCCCAATACAGAGGTATAAAATGGCTAAAGTTTCTATGCGCGACATGCTGCAAGCCGGCGTTCACTTCGGTCACCAGACTCGTTACTGGAACCCGAAAATGAAATCCTACATCTTCGGTGCCCGCAGCAAAGTTCACATCATCAACCTGGAAAAAACCGTTCCGATGTTTGACGATGCCATGAACTTCATCAGCTCCGTAGCTGCCAAGAAAGGCAAGGTACTGTTCGTTGGTACCAAGCGTGCCGCGTCTGAAGCCGTAAAAGAAGCCGCTGAGCGTTGCGACCAGTTCTATGTAAACCACCGCTGGCTGGGCGGTATGCTGACCAACTGGAAAACCGTTCGTCAGTCTATCAAGCGCCTGAAAGATCTGGAAACCCAGAGCCAAGACGGTACCTTCGACAAGCTGACCAAGAAAGAGGCGCTGATGCGTACTCGCGAAATGGAAAAGCTGGAGAAGAGCCTGGGTGGTATCAAGAACATGGGCGGCCTGCCTGACGTTCTGTTCGTTGTCGATGCCGACCACGAGCACATCGCTATCAAAGAAGCCAACAACCTGGGTATCCCGGTAGTTTCCATCGTTGATACCAACTCCAACCCGGACGGCGTTGATTACGTCATCCCGGGTAACGACGACGCTATCCGTGCCGTACAGCTGTACCTGAATGCTGCTGCTGACACCGTACTGGAAGCTCGCGAGCAGGACATCGTTGTTCAAGCCGAACAAGATGGCTTCGTTGAAGCTGAGTAATTGATAAGGTCTGCAAAGCCCTTATTAACCAAGCTGATGTAATTGGTTAGCAGGGGCCCTTGTGGCCCCTGTTTCTTGTCAATTCAAGACCGAGGATACTGGACATGGCAAACATTTCTGCCGCCCTGGTAAAAGAACTGCGCGAGCGCACCGCCGCTGGCATGATGGATTGCAAAAAAGCACTGGAAGAGGCCAACGGCGATATCGAGCTGGCCATCGAGAACATGCGTAAATCCGGTCAGGCCAAAGCCGCCAAGAAAGCTGGCCGTATCGCCGCTGAAGGTGTGATTTTCGCCCGTACCGAAGGCAACGTTGCCGTCATGATCGAGCTGAACTGCGAGACTGACTTCGTTTCCAAGGATGCCGGTTTCCTGGCCATGGGTCAGAAGATCGTCGAGATCGCAGCTACCCAGAAGATCGCAGACGTTGATGCGCTGAAAGCCGCTGATTTTGGCAACGGCGAATCCGTAGAGCTGACCATCACCAACCTGATCGCCAAGATCGGTGAGAACATGAACCTGCGTCGCGTGATGCTGGTTGAAGGTGACAACCTGGGCACCTACGTTCACGGTTCCCGCATCGGTGTTATCACCAAGCTGACCGGTGGTTCCGACGAACTGGCCAAAGATCTGGCCATGCACGTTGCAGCCAACAGCCCGCAATTCGTCAAGCCTGAAGATGTATCTGCTGAAGTCGTTGCCAAAGAGCGCGAAATCCAGATCGACATCGCCATCAACTCCGGCAAGCCGAAAGAGATCGCCGAGAAGATGGTTGAAGGTCGCATGAAGAAGTTCACCGGTGAGGTTTCCCTGACTGGTCAGCCGTTCGTGAAAGATCCTTCCATGACTGTTGCCGAGCTGCTGAAGAAAGAAGGCGCTGACGTTGTCTCCTTCACCCGTTTCGAAGTGGGCGAAGGCATCGAGAAGCAAGAGACCGATTTCGCTGCTGAAGTTGCAGCCCAAATCGCGGCCGCTCAAAAGGCCTAATCGAACCGGTTTTTCCGTTTCCCCAGACCGCGACTTATGTCGCGGTCTTTATATGACCAGGAATCAGTGACATGAGTACCAATCCCAAACCTGCATACAGACGTGTTCTTCTGAAGTTGAGTGGTGAAGCCCTGCAAGGATCCGAGGGTTTCGGCATTGATCCGGCAGTGCTGGAGCGGATGGCCCAAGAGATCAAAGAGCTGGTTGAGCTGGGTGTTCAGGTCGGTCTGGTCATCGGTGGCGGCAACCTGTTCCGTGGTGCCGGTCTTGCCAAGGCGGGCATGAACCGCGTGGTGGGCGACCACATGGGTATGCTGGCAACCGTGATGAACGGTCTGGCCATGCGTGATGCTCTGCATCGTGCTTATGTGAATGCCCGTCTGATGTCTGCCATTTCCCTGCAAGGGGTTTGTGATTCCTACAGCTGGGCCGAGGCAATCAGCCAGCTGCGTGCAGGCAAAGTGGTGATCTTCTCTGCCGGTACTGGCAACCCCTTCTTCACTACCGATTCTGCGGCTTGCCTGCGCGGGATCGAGATCGAAGCCGATGTAGTGCTCAAGGCCACCAAGGTTGATGGTGTATACAACGAAGATCCAGTCAAGAATCCGGATGCCGTGCTGTACCATGAATTGAGTTATGATGAAGTTCTTGAAAAAGAGCTCAAGGTGATGGATCTTGCTGCTTTTACTCTGGCACGTGACCATGATCTGCCGATCCGGGTGTTCAACATGAACAAGCCGGGCGCTTTGCGCCGGGTTATCATGGGTGAGCCGGAAGGTACCCTGATCCATTACGTCAGCAAATAATATAGATGCGAGCCGCATGGCGGCTCGTTCGCCAAAAGGAAAACCGCTGTGATCAACGAGATTAAAAACGACGCCAAGGAGCGTATGGGCAAGAGTGTCGAATCACTCAAGACCCAGATGTCCAAGATCCGTACTGGCCGTGCTCACCCGAGCCTGCTCGACGGCATCCAGGTTGAGTATTACGGTGCTGCCACTCCGCTGAAACAGTTGGCCAACGTCGTGGCAGAAGATGCTCGCACCCTCTCCATCTCCATTTTTGACCGCTCCATGATCCAGGCGGTAGAGAAGGCGATCCTGACCTCCGATCTGGGCCTGAACCCCTCCAGCAATGGCCAGACTCTGCGCGTGCCGCTGCCGCCGCTGACCGAAGAGCGCCGTCGCGACCTGACCAAGATCGTCCGTGCCGAAGCGGAAAACGCCCGTGTTGCCGTGCGCAACATTCGCCGCGATGCCAACGCCGACCTGAAAGCGCTGCTGAAGGACAAAGAGATCTCCGAAGACGACGACCGTCGCGCCCAGGAAGAGATCCAGAAACTGACTGACTCCTACATCAAGCTGGTCGATGAGGCTCTTGCTGTAAAGGAGAAGGAGCTAATGGAAATCTAAGCGCCTGAAAGGTATATTACGAGCGCCGTGTAGTGCCCCTGCACGGCGCTTTTGTCTTTGTGGGAGAAAACCATGTCGCTTTTGGCTGCGTTGGGTGATTGTGCCAACTCGTCTTTACCCCGTCACGTCGCCATCATCATGGATGGTAACGGTCGCTGGGCCCAGAACCGAGGCAAGATGCGGGTTTATGGCCACAAGGTGGGCGTCAAGTCAGTGCGCGAGGCCGTTACCTTTGCTGCGCGAGCCAAGATCGAGGCATTGACCCTGTTTGCATTCTCCAGCGAAAACTGGCGTCGTCCGGAAGGGGAAGTCAGCGCCTTGATGGAGCTGTTCATTACCGTGCTGGGCCGCGAGGTGAACAAACTTCACAGTCACGGGATCCGGCTCAGGGTGATTGGCGATACCGCTCGCTTCAGTGATCGGTTGCAGGCCAAAATCGCCAAGGCGGAAGCCTTGACCGCCAATAACAAGGGATTGACCCTGAATATTGCGGCCAACTATGGCGGCCAGTGGGATATCGCTCAGGCGGCTCGCAAGCTGGCCCGCGCGGTTGTTGCCGGTGAACTGGCCGCCGATGACATCGATGAATCCATGCTTGGTCGCGAAGTGTGTATGGCCGACCTGCCGCCGGTGGATCTCCTGATCCGTACCGGTGGCGATCATCGCATCAGCAACTTTGTGTTATGGCAGCTCGCCTATGCAGAGCTCTATTTTACCCCGGTATTGTGGCCCGATTTCAACGAGGCCGAGTTCAGTGAGGCGGTTGCCTCTTTCGTTGCCCGCGAGCGTCGCTTCGGTTGCACGGGTGAACAGATACGGGAATTGATCGCCGAGCAGCAGACCGGCTAAACCCCGCTCCCAAGAGAGAGGTTTCTTTTGCTAAAACAACGAATTATTACTGCTTTGATGTTGATCCCCCTGGTGTTGGGGGCGCTCTTCTTTCTGCCATTGAAATTTTTTGCCCTGTTGGCAGCGCTGGTGTTTTTGTTGGCCAGTCGCGAATGGAGTGGGTTTGTCTCTGCTGCTCCGCAGCAATGGTTACCCATCGTATTTTGTCTGTTGCTCGGTGCCAGCCTCTTTTGGCTGCCGGTGGAGCAACTCTGGACGCCTCACCTGCACCCCCTCGTGATGGGCGTGCTCTGGACCGCGGTAAGCTGGTGGCTGCTGGGTCTGCTGATGGTGCTGCGCTATCCCCAAAGCGCCAAGCTGTGGAAAGAGTCTATCTGGCTCAAGTCGCTGTTTGGTCTGGTGACTCTGGTTCCCTTCTTCTGGTCGCTGGTCGCCATCCGTGGTTACAACTTTTACCATGACCCCATGATGGGGGCCTGGATCCTGTTGTTCGTGATGGGACTGGTCTGGGCGGCAGATTCTGGCGCGTATTTTTTCGGCAAGGCGTTCGGTAAGCACAAGCTGGCACCGGCTGTGAGTCCGGGCAAAACCATCGAAGGGATGTGCGGCGGCCTCTTTACCGCCAGCCTGCTGGCCATCGGTGTCACCTGGTCGATGGGATTTGTTCCTGCCAAGATGATCACCGTGCTGTTTTGCTCTCTGCTGGCGGTGCTAGCCTCCGTACTCGGCGATCTGACCGAAAGCATGTTCAAGCGCGAGGCGGGCATCAAGGACTCCGGCACCCTGTTGCCGGGTCATGGCGGCATTCTCGACCGGATCGACAGCCTGACCGCCGCCCTGCCGGTGTTTCTGCTCAGTTATCTGCTACTCAGTCAGGAGTTTTGATGCACAAGTCACTGGTTATTCTGGGGGCCTCTGGCTCCATTGGTCAGAGTACCTTGAAAGTGCTGCGCCATAACCCGGGCAGTTGGCAAGTATTGGCGTTGACCGCCGCCCGCAACGTGGATGCCATGTTGCGGGACTGCCTCGAATTCTCCCCCCGTTTTGCCGTGATGGTCGATGAGGATGCCGCCCGTGAACTGGCTGCCCGTCTGAAAGCGCACGGCAGTGCGACCCGGGTCATGTCTGGTGCAGCAGCCCTCTGCGAGGTTGCCGCTCACCCCGACGCCCATAGCGTGATGGCCGCCATCGTCGGTGCGGCCGGACTGGCCCCGACCATGGCCGCGGTACGTGCCGGCAAGCGTATTTTGCTGGCCAACAAGGAGGCGCTGGTGATGTCCGGTGCTTTCTTCATGGAGGCCGTTCGCGAGCATGGTGCCGAGCTGCTGCCCATCGACAGCGAACACAATGCCATCTTCCAGTGTCTGCCGACTGCCGTGCAGCGCCAGCCCGGTTTTTGTGATCTGGCGGCGGCGGGGATCAGCAAGATTTTGCTGACCGGTTCCGGCGGCCCGTTCCGTTACACCGAGATCAGCGATCTGGCCAAGGTGACGCCGGCGCAGGCTATCGCTCATCCCAACTGGTCGATGGGGGCCAAGATTTCGGTCGACTCCGCCACCATGATCAACAAAGGGCTGGAGTACATCGAGGCGCGCTGGTTGTTCAATGCGGCGCCCGAGCAGATCCAGGTGGTGATCCACCCGCAGTCGGTGATCCACTCCATGGTGCAGTACAAGGATGGCTCCGTGCTGGCTCAGCTTGGCAATCCGGATATGTGTACCCCCATTGCCCATGCGCTGGCTTATCCCAATCGCATCCCCTCCAGTGTGGAACCTTTGGATTTCTTCAGTGTCGGAGAGTTCAGCTTTATCCGGCCTGATTATGATCGCTACCCCTGTCTGGCGCTGGCCATCAATGCCTGCCAGAAGGGACAAGCGGCGACTACTGCGCTCAATGCGGCCAACGAGGAGGCGGTTGCCGCCTTCCTGGCCGGGCGCATCGGTTTTATGGATATTGCCCGGATCAACGAGGCCGTGATGCTGGCGCTGGAGAGCAGCGCCGTCGGCTCGCTCGATGATCTGTTTGCCCTGGACGGTGCGGCAAGAGCCCGTGCTCACACTTTGATTGAGGAGCTTGGCTGATGGGCGGTGTGTTGTGGAATATCGGTGCTTTTGTTGTTGCGCTGGGCCTGCTGGTCGCGGTGCACGAGTTTGGTCACTTCTGGGTGGCCCGTCGTTGTGGCGTCAAGGTTGAGCGCTTCTCTATCGGTTTTGGCAAGGCGATCTGGCGCCGGATGGGTAAAGATGGCACCGAATATGTGCTGGCGCTGATCCCGCTCGGTGGTTACGTCAAGATGCTCGATGGCCGGGTCGATGAACTCAAGCCCGGTGACGAGCAGTATGCCTTCAACCACAAGAGTGTCTGGGCGCGGATGGCGATTGTCGCCGCAGGTCCCATGGCCAACTTCGTCTTTGCCCTGTTTGCCCTCTGGCTGATGTTTATCATCGGGGTGCCGAGCGTCAAGCCGGTGATCGGTGAAGTGCGTCCGGCATCCATCGTGGCCGAGGCGGGTGTGCTGCCCGGGATGGAGATTGTCGGGGTCGGCGATGAGCTGACCGGTGACTGGGAGAGCGTCACCTACGCTCTTATAAGTCATCTGGGTGATGATGCAGTGACTCTCAAGGTGCAGGCACCCAATACCAGCTATGCCACCGATAAAACCTTGTCGCTGACCGGCTGGACTTTTGATCCGGATAAAGAGTCGCCCATCGGCAGCTTGGGGATCGTCCCCCTGAGTGGCAAAGTGCTGCCAGTCGTGGCTGCCGTGGTGGCCAAGAGTGCCAGTGAAAAGGCGGGGCTGCAGGTCGGTGACCGTATCAAACAGGTCGGCGATCAGCCTATTACCGCGTGGGCCCAGTTTGTCGAACTGGTGCAGCAGGCACCGGGCGAACCCCTGCAAGTGGTGGTTGAGCGCAACAACAGTGATCTCAACGTGACCCTGACCCCGGATAGCCGCAAGGTGCAGGGCAAGCTGGTAGGATTCGTCGGTCTCTCACCGCAACTGGTTCCATTACCGGATGAATATCGAATTCTGTTACAGTATGGGCCTTTGCAGGCGCTGTGGCATGGCGCGGACAAGACTTGGAGCCTGATCACGCTCACCTTTGACATGATTGGCAAGTTGATCGGTGGCATCGTGTCGCTGGACAACCTGAGCGGCCCCATCTCCATTGCCAAGGGCGCCGGCAGCAGTGCCGACTATGGTCTGGTCTATTTCTTGAGTTTTCTGGCGCTGATCAGCGTCAACCTGGGGATTATCAATCTGTTCCCCCTGCCGGTGCTCGATGGTGGCCATCTGGTCTATTTCCTTATCGAAGCGGTCACCGGCAAGCCGGTATCAGAGAAAATACAGGAAGTGGGTTTCAGGATCGGTGCCGCCATTCTGATGTTATTGATGGGCATTGCGCTGTTTAACGATTTCGCTCGCCTCTGAGGCCAGAGCATCAACAAGGACACATAAGAACAAAATGGCTGTTAAAAAAGCATTGGTGTTGAGTTGCCTGCTGGGTGCCAGTTTCCTGGCCCAGGCGGCCCCTGCCTCTTTTGTGGTGCAAGATATCCAGGTCGAAGGTCTGCAACGGGTGACCCTGGGTGCCGCACTGTTGAACCTGCCGATCCGGGTCGGTGATACCGTCGACTCCGTGGCTCTGGCCAGCGCCATCAAAAAGCTCTATGCCTCGGGTAACTTCGAGGATGTGAAGGTTTACCGTGACGGCCAGGTGCTGCAGGTGATGGTCAAGGAGCGTCCGACCATCTCCAGTATCGAGTTTGCCGGCAACAAGGATATCAAAGAGGAGCAACTGACCCAGAGTCTGGAGTCCTCCGGCATCCGTGTGGGCGATCCGCTAGATCGCACTGTGCTCACCTCCCTCGAGAAGGGACTGGAAGATTTCTACTATGGCGTGGGTAAATACTCCGCCAAGGTCAAGGCCATCGTCACCCCGTTGCCGCGCAACCGGGTCGACCTCAAGTTCACCTTCGTGGAAGGGGAAGCGGCCAAGATCCAGCAGATCAACATCGTCGGCAACAGCGTCTTCCCGGAAGAGAAACTGATTGCCCAGCTCTCCCTGCGCGACGAAGTGCCCTGGTGGAACTTCACCGCCGATCAGCGCTATCAGAAACAGAAGCTGGCGGGTGATATCGAGACCCTGCGCTCCTACTACATGGATCGTGGCTATATCCGCTTCCAGCAGGAGTCTACCCAGGTCTCCATGACCCCCGACAAGAAGGGCGTTTACGTCACCCTCAACATCAAGGAAGGGGATCAGTACAAGGTCTCCGGTGTCCAGCTCAAGGGTGACCTGATCGACCGCGGTGGCGAGATGAAGGGATTGATCCCGATTGCTGCCGGCAGCACCTACTCTGCCAGTCAGGTGACTCATACCGAAGAGGTGCTCTCCAAGTTCCTCGGCCGTTACGGTTATGCCTATCCGAAAGTGGTCACCTTCCCGCAGGTCAATGACAAGACCAAGGAAGTTGAGCTGATCGTCAACGTTGAGCCGGGCCCTCGTGTCTATGTGCGCAACATCAACTTCAGCGGTAACGCAACCACCGAAGATCAGGTGTTGCGTCGCGAGATGCGCCAGATGGAAGGCACCTGGCTCTCCTCCGACAACATCGAGCAGTCCAAGAGCCGTCTCAACCGTCTCGGTTATTTCGAGAGTGTAGAAGTGGACACCAAGCGGGTGCCGGGCAACGATGACCTGGTTGACCTCGACTTCAAGGTCAAGGAGCAGCCAGCAGGCTCCATCAACGCCGGTATCGGTTACGGTACCGAATCGGGTCTGAGCCTGCAGGCGGGGATCTCCCAGGACAACTTTATGGGTACCGGTAAAAAGGTCTCCATCAACGCCAGCACCAACGACTACTCCAAGAACGTTGACCTGAGCTACAACGACCCCTACTTCACCGTGGATGGTGTCAGCCTGGGTGGTCGGGTCTACTACAACCAGTTCCGCGCCGATGATGCCGATATCGTTGATTACGAGAACGAAACCATCGGTTTCCGTCTCTCCAGCGGCTTCCCGGTCAACGAGTTCAACCGTCTCGACTTCAGTACCGGTATCGAGAGCACCAAGCTGAGCCGTCCGTCCTTCAATGCCCAGAACTATCAGGAGTGTCTGAAGGACAATCCGGATACTGATGGCAATACCTACTGCTGGGATCAGTGGAATGATAACCGCCAGTCGGTACAGATGGATCAGTTCTGGAATGCTTACTCACAGGATGGTTCCAACCTCGACTTTGTGACCGTCGATGTCACCGCTGGCTGGACCCGCTCTACCCTGAACAAGGGGATGTTCCCGACTTCTGGCGATCGTCAGCGTATCAACGCCAAGGTGACCGTACCGGGCATGGAGCTGCAGTACTACAAGCTCTCTGCCGAAGATGCCCACTACTTCCCGCTCGATGCGGATCACAGCTGGGTAATGATCGGCAAGGGTCGTGTCTCTTACGGTAACGGCTATGGCGATGACTCCATGCTGCCGTTCTTCGAGAACTACTATGCCGGTGGTTTCGATACGGTACGTGGCTTCAAGAGCAATACCATTGGTCCCAAGGCGATCTACAAGACCTACAACAAGCCGGGTGCTGGCAGTTGCACGGGTTCTCAGCCGTGTGAAACTGGCTACTACGAAGGTTCCGACACCTCGGTGGGGGGCAACGCTCTGGCCGTCGCCTCACTGGAGCTGGTCTTCCCGACCCCGTTCGTCTCCGAGACCTATCGTCCGCAGATCCGTTCCACCGTCTTTATGGACGCTGGTACCGTCTGGAGCACCGATTTTGCCAACGGAGCATATCCTTGCGCCGCCGGTTCTGATTGCAACTATCTGAGCCAGGACTACTCCAACCCGGGCAATATCCGGGTCTCTGCCGGTGTCTCCCTGCAGTGGCTCTCGCCGATGGGGCCGCTGGTGTTCGCCTTGGCCAAGCCGATCAAGAAATATGAAGGGGATCGCACCGAAGTCTTCTCCTTCAACATCGGTCGTACTTTCTAAGCAGAGTTTTGCCCCCACCCATGCGGTGGGGGTCTTCAATGATGGGACGCGCGGTATGCGTGCCTCACCAGGTAACAAGACGGTCCTAACGCCGCTTGCATAATCGGGTAAATCAGGTAGCCCTCGCCATGAGGGAACAAGGAGTAAGTGTGAATAAAGCGTTGAAAGTAGCTGGTTTGAGCTTTGCACTGATGGCTGCCGGCATGGGTTCTGCCTTCGCTGAGACCAAGATCGCCGTGGTGGATATGGGCGAAGTCTTCCAAAAGCTGCCCCAGCGTGAAGCCGTTGCAGCCAAGCTGAAAGGTGAATTCGAGCCGCGCATGCGTGAGCTGCAGAAGCTGGAACAGGAAGGCCAGAAGCTGGTCGAGAAGTTCCGCAAGGATGAAGCCTTCATGAGCGCCGAGCAGAAGAAGCAGAACCAGGAGAAGCTGGCCAAGCTGCAGATGGAGTTCAACCAGAAGCGTCAAGCCTTTGAGCAGGACAACGGTCGCCGTCAGTCCGAAGAGCGCAACAAGATCCTGACCAAGGTGCAGGCTGCCATCGATTCCATCGCCAAGAGCAATGGTTACGATCTGGTGCTGGAGCGCAATGCCGCCCCGTATGCCGCCAGCAAGCTGGACATCTCCGGCCAGGTTATTTCTCAGGTAAGCAAGAGCAACTAATTGATGGCATTCACTCTCGCACAGCTGGCCCAGCAACTGGGGGCCCAGGTCCATGGCGACGGAACCCTGGAAATCCGCAAGGTAGCGACACTGGAAAAGGCCGGGGAGGGGGATATCACCTTCCTGTCCAACAAGAAGTACCGGCACTATCTGGAGCAGAGCAAGGCGACCGCCGTGCTCATTACAGAAGCGGATCTGCCATTTTGTCCCACCAATGCCCTGGTGCTCAAAGACCCCTATGTGGGCTTTGCCCGGGTAGCCCAACTGCTGGACACCACCCCGCAGCCGGCCACGGATATCCATCCGAGCGCCGTTATCGCGGCTGACGTACAACTGGGCGAGAGAGTGGCCATCGGCGCCAATGCAGTGATCGAATCCGGCGTCGTGCTGGGTGATGATGTACGCATTGGCCCGGGTTGTTTCGTTGGCAAGAACACCCGGCTGGGAGCCCGCTCCCGGCTGTGGGCCAACGTCACCCTCTATCACAATGTGACCATGGGCACCGACTGTCTGGTTCAATCCGGCACAGTGATCGGCGCCGATGGTTTCGGTTATGCCAACGAGCGTGGCGAGTGGATCAAGATCCCCCAGCTCGGCGGCGTGACTATCGGCAACCGGGTCGAGATCGGTGCCTGTACCACCATCGACCGCGGTGCGCTGGAAGATACCCGCATCGCTGACAACGTCATCATCGACAACCAGTGCCAGATCGCCCACAACGTGGAGATTGGTTACGGCACTGCCGTGGCGGGCTCCACCGTGATGGCTGGTAGTCTCAAGGTCGGCAAATACTGTATCATTGGTGGCGCTTCCGTTTTTAACGGGCATATGGAGATCTGCGATCAGGCCACCGTTACCGGTATGGCCATGGTGATGCGACCCATTACCGAGCCCGGTGTCTACTCTTCCGGCATCCCTCTGCAAACCAATAAAGAGTGGCGCAAGACCGCCGCCCGGGTGATGCGTATCGAAGAGATGCACAAGCGGTTAAGCAAGCTTGAGAAGAAGCTGGATCAAGAATAATCACGATTGGTATAGGGTACTGTTTTGACTACTGAAAAGAAGAGCCTGGGTATCCAGGAAATCATGGATCTGCTGCCCCACCGTTATCCGTTTCTGATGGTGGATCGTGTAGACGACTACGAGATCAGCGATGAGCGCAAAACCCTGCGTGCCATCAAGAACGTCTCGTTCAACGAGCCGATCTTCCAGGGGCACTTCCCGGCCAAGCCGGTGTTCCCGGGCGTACTGATCCTGGAAGCGATGGCACAGGCCACCGGTATCCTGGCCTTTACCATGGTGGGCAAGCCGTCTCCCAACGAACTTTACTATTTTGCCTCAATCGACAACGCTCGCTTCAAGCGTCCGGTCGGCCCCGGTGACCAACTGGTGCTCGACGTGGAGTTCCTGAAAGAGCGTCGCGGTATTGCCAAGTTCACCGGTGTCGCCACCGTCGACGGTGAAGTGGTCTGTACCGCCGAGCTGATGTGCGCCAAACGCGAGGTTTAACACACGTGATCGACCAGACTGCCATCATTCACGATACTGCCATCGTCCATGAGTCTGCCGTGATCGGTAAAGGGGTTGAAATCGGCCCCTTTTCTGTCATCGGCGCCGATGTGGAAATTGGTGACAACACCTGGGTAGGTTCCCATGTGGTGATCAAGGGCCCGACCAAGATTGGTCGCGGCAACAAGATCTTCCAGCACACCTCCATCGGTGAGGATTGCCAGGACAAGAAGTACGCTGGTGAGCGCACCTTCCTTGAGATTGGCGACAACAACGTCATTCGCGAGAACTGCACCTTCCACCGTGGCACCATTCAGGATCAATCCCTGACCAAGGTCGGCAGCGGCAACCTTTTCATGGTCAACGTTCATGTTGCCCACGACTGCATCATCGGTGACAACTGCATCTTCGCCAACAACGCGACCCTGGCGGGCCACGTGGTGATCGGTGACTTCGTGATCTTCGGTGGTCTCTCCGCAATTCACCAGTTCGGCCGCGTCGGTTCCCACGCCTTCGTCGGTGGCTGCGCCGCCCTGAACAAGGACGTGCCGCCTTACGTGATGGCCGCCGGCAACTACGCCAAGCCGTTCGGGGTCAACTCCGAAGGTCTGCGTCGCCGCGGTTTCAGCGCCGAGGCTATCTCTGCCGTCAAGCGTGCCTACAAAGAGATCTTCCGCTCCGGCAAGACCATCGAAGAGGTGCTGCCGGTGCTGATCGAGATGGCGCAAGCCGAACCGGCCGTCCAGCTCTATGTGGACTTCCTCAAAGACAACGAGCGCGGGATCATCCGTGCCTGATCCGGTTCGTATCGGTATCGTCGCCGGAGAGGTCTCCGGCGACATTCTGGCTGCCGGTCTGGTGCGCGAGCTGCAAGCCCGCTACCCGGATGCGCAGTTCGAAGGGATCGCCGGGCCGCGGATGCAGGTCCTCGGCGTCAAGGCCCTGTTCGAGATGGAAGAGCTCTCCGTCATGGGGATCACCGAGGTGCTGGGCCGTCTGCCGCGCATCCTCAAGGTCCGTCGCGAACTGTTGCGCCACTTTATTGCCAATCCGCCCGATATCTTCATCGGCGTGGATGCACCGGATTTCAATATCGGAGTGGAGCTGAAACTGCGCCGCGCCGGTATCAAGACGGTTCACTATGTCAGCCCCTCGGTGTGGGCCTGGCGCCAGAACCGCATTCACAAGATCAAGGCCGCCACCGACATGGTGCTCGCCTTCCTGCCGTTCGAGAAAGCCTTTTACGACCGCTTCGATGCCCCTTGCCGTTTTGTCGGTCACACCATGGCGGATGATATTCCATTGGTGCCGGATCAGGCAGCCGTACGTCGCAATCTCGGTATCGATGCTAATCGCCGCTGGCTGGCGGTGCTGCCGGGCAGCCGCACCGCAGAAGTGGGCTTTATGTCCCCCCTGTTTCTCGAGGCGTGCAAACACCTGACGGTGCGCTATCCGGATCTCGGCTTCATCGTGCCGCTGGTCAACCAGAAACGGCGCGAGCAGTTTATGGCCATCAAGGCCGAGGTAGCGCCGGGTCTCGACATGGTGCTGCTGGAAGGACAGGGCCGCGAGGCGATGATCGCCGCCGACGTGGTGATGCTGGCCTCCGGCACTGCGGCGCTCGAAGCCATGCTGGTGAAAAAACCGATGGTGGTGGGTTACAAGCTCAAGCCCTTCAGCTATTGGCTGGCCCAGCGACTGGTGAAGACCGAATTTGTCTCTCTGCCCAACCTGCTCGCCGGTCGCATGCTGGTGCCGGAACTCATCCAGCACGAGTGCACCCCGGAGAATCTGGTGGAAGAGGTGAGCAAGTACTTCGAGCACGACAACAGTGCGCTGGTCAATACCTTCACCGAGCTGCACCAGCTGATCCGCTGCAATGCCGACTCGCAGGCTGCCGATGCGGTGGCGGATCTGCTCGGCAGATAACGCTATTTCGGACCGTCGATTGCGCCGCGCTACCCGTTCATTCGTTTTCGAGCGGTAATGCCGCGCCAGTCGACCCCTGTCAGGCCCCACGGGGCCTGTTTTGATTCAAGGCTACAAGATGATGATCGATATTCCTGACGACAAGCTGGTTGCCGGTGTGGACGAAGTGGGCCGTGGCCCCCTGGTGGGTGACGTGGTCACCGCTGCGGTCATTCTCGATCCCGCTAATCCGATCGCGGGGCTCAACGACTCCAAAAAGCTCTCCGAGAAGAAGCGGCTGGCGCTGTTTGACGAGATCAAAGAGAAAGCGCTCGCCTGGGCCATTGGTCGCGCCACTCCGGAGGAGATCGACGAGCTCAACATCCTGCATGCCACCATGCTGGCGATGCAGCGCGCCGTGGCGGGGTTGAAGGTCACCCCCGAGTTGGTCTTTATCGATGGCAACCGCTGTCCGGCGCTGCCGATGGAAGCGCGTGCCGTGGTCAAAGGCGATAGCCTGGTGGCCGCCATCAGCGCCGCCTCGATCCTCGCCAAGGTGACCCGCGATGCGGAGATGACCGAGCTGGACAGCCGTCATCCCGAATATGGTTTTGCCCGTCACAAGGGTTATCCGACCGCTGAGCACCTCACCATTCTGGCCGAGCGCGGCCCGCTGCCGGAGTATCGCAAGAGCTTCAAGCCGGTGCGCCGCGCACTGGGGCTCGAATAATCCATGCTGATCTGTCTGAACGATTTCTGCCTTGGCTGGTTCTGCTTGCGTAATGAGAGGGCATGACGATGGCTGACCCCCGTTTTATCCATTTGCGAGTCCACACCGACTTCTCCATGGTGGATGGACTGCAGAAGATCAATCCCATCGTCGGGGCTGCCGCTGCCGACAACATGCCGGCGATTGCCCTGACCGACCAGATGAACATGTGCGGTTTGGTGCGCTTCTATGGTGCCGCCCACGGCAAGGGGATCAAACCCATCGTCGGGGCCGACTTCTGGGTACAGAGTGACGAGCTTGGCGACGAGCAGTTCCGCCTCACCCTGCTCGCCATGGACAACGAGGGCTACCAGAACATTACCCTGCTCATCTCCCGCGGTTATCAGCGCGGTCACGTGCAGGGGCGTCCGGTCATCGACAAGGCCTGGCTTGCCGAGCATGCCAAGGGGGTGATCGTCCTCTCCGGCGGTCGCGAGGGAGATGTGGGCAAGTTCCTGCTCAAGGGCAACCGGCAGATGACCGAGCTGTGCGTCGCCTTTTATCAGACCCACTTCCCCGATGCCTATTACCTCGAGCTGCTGCGCACCGGTCGCCCTGACGAGGAGGTCTATCTGCACATGGCGGTGGCCATTGCCACCGAGTTCGAGCTGCCGGTTGTGGCCACCAACGAGGTAGTATTCCTCTCAGCCGATGATTTCGACGCCCACGAGATCCGGGTTGCCATCCACGACGGCTATACCCTGATGGACAAACGCCGTCCCCGTCGCTACAGCCCGCAGCAGTACCTGCGCAGCCAAGAGGAGATGTGCGAGCTGTTTGCCGACATCCCCGAAGCGCTGGAGAACACGGTGGAGATCGCCAAGCGCTGCAACGTGACGGTGCGCCTCGGCGAATATTTCCTGCCCAACTTCCCGACCGGTGACATGACCACCGAAGATTTTCTGGTGGCCAAATCGAAAGAGGGTCTGGAGGAGCGTCTCGAGTTCCTGTTCCCGGATCCGCAAGTGCGTGCCGAGCGCCGTCCCGAGTATGACGAGCGTCTCGACATCGAGCTTAAAGTGATCAACCAGATGGGCTTCCCGGGTTACTTCCTCATCGTGATGGAGTTTATCCAGTGGTCCAAGGACAACGGCATTCCCGTTGGCCCGGGCCGGGGCTCCGGTGCTGGCTCTCTGGTGGCCTACGCCCTCAAGATCACCGACCTCGACCCGCTGGAATTTGACCTGCTGTTCGAACGTTTCCTGAACCCTGAGCGGGTATCCATGCCCGACTTCGACGTCGACTTCTGCATGGATCGGCGCGACGAGGTGATCGAGCACGTCTCCGACATGTATGGCCGGGAGGCGGTGTCGCAGATCATCACCTTCGGCAGCATGGCGGCCAAGGCGGTGGTGCGGGATGTGGGCCGGGTACTGGGCCACGCTTACGGCTTTGTCGACCGCATCTCCAAGCTGATCCCGCCGGATCCGGGCATGACGCTGGCCAAGGCGTTCGAGGCCGAGCCCAAGCTGCCCGAGCTTTACGAGCAGGATGAGGAGGTCAAAGACCTCATCGATATGGCCCGCCGCCTGGAAGGGGTGGTGCGCAACGCCGGTAAACACGCTGGTGGCGTGGTGATCGCGCCCACCAAGATCACCGACTTTG
This sequence comes from Aeromonas sp. 600886, assembly GCF_049174935.1. NCBI lineage: Bacteria > Pseudomonadati > Pseudomonadota > Gammaproteobacteria > Aeromonadales > Aeromonadaceae > Aeromonas > Aeromonas sp. 600886. The sequence goes on from NZ_JAAKUB010000011.1 coordinate 88,420, forward strand.
CGCCGCTCTACTGCGATGACGAGGGTCATCACCCGGTCACCCAGTTCGACAAGAACGATGTGGAGTACGCCGGGCTGGTGAAGTTCGACTTCCTGGGTCTGCGAACTCTCACCATCATCGACTGGGCGCTCGGCATGATTAACCCGCGTCTTGCCAAAGAGGGCAAACCGCCGGTCGACATTGCCGCCATCCCCATCGATGACAAAAAGTCATTCGATCTGCTGCAGCGCTACGAGACCACCGCGGTATTCCAGCTTGAATCCCGCGGCATGAAGGATCTCATCAAGCGGCTGCAGCCCGACTGCTTCGAAGACATGATTGCACTGGTGGCCCTGTTCCGTCCGGGCCCGCTCCAGTCAGGCATGGTGGATAACTTTATCGACCGTAAACACGGTAATGAAGCCATCTCCTATCCGGACGAGAAGTGGCAACACGAGAGCCTCAAGCCCATCCTCGAGCCCACCTACGGCATCATCCTCTATCAGGAGCAGGTGATGCAGATTGCCCAGACCCTGGCGGGCTACACGCTCGGTGGCGCGGACATGCTGCGTCGGGCGATGGGTAAGAAAAAACCCGAGGAGATGGCCAAGCAGCGGGCCGGTTTCGAAGAGGGTGCCATCAAGAATGGTGTCGACGGCGAACTGGCGATGAAGATCTTCGATCTGGTGGAGAAGTTTGCGGGCTACGGCTTCAACAAATCCCACTCCGCTGCCTATGCGCTGGTCTCCTACCAGACCCTCTGGCTCAAGACCCACTTCCCGGCTGAGTTCATGGCGGCGGTCATGACCGCCGATATGGACAATACCGACAAGATAGTGACCCTGGTGGATGAGTGCCAGCGGATGGGGCTGACGGTGATCCCGCCGGATGTGAACACTGGTCGCTATCGCTTCAGCGTCAACGAAGATGGTCACATCGTCTACGGCATCGGCGCGGTGAAGGGGGTAGGGGAAGGCCCCATTGACGCTATTCTCAGCGCCCGGGATCAGGATGGCCCATTCCGCGATCTGTTCGACTTCTGCAACCGGGTCGATATCAAGAAGCTTAACAAGCGGGTGATGGAGAAGCTGATCCTCTCCGGCGCTATGGATCGGCTCGGTCCCCACCGAGCAGCCCTGATGGCGACGCTGGAGGAGGCGATGCGTGCCGCCGAGCAGCACGCCAAGGCGCAGGCGGTGGGGCAGGTCGATATGTTTGGCGTGCTGACCGAGGAGATCGACGACGTCAAGAAGGCATTCGCCAATGTGCCGCACTGGCCTGACAAGGTGTGGCTGGAAGGGGAGCGCGAGACCCTCGGGCTCTATCTCACCGGTCACCCCATCAACCAGTACAGCAGCGAGTTGCGTCGTTATACCTCGGGTCGCTTGTGCGATCTGCATCCCACCTCCCGCGATACCGTGACCACGGCGGCGGGGCTGGTGATTGCGGCCCGCAGCATGGTGACCAAGCGTGGCAACAAGATGGGGATCTTCACCCTGGACGACCGTTCCGGTCGCCTCGATGTGACCCTGTTCAGTGAAGCGCTGGAAAAATATGAAGAGTTGATGCAAAAAGACCGCATTTTGGTGGTTTCTGGACAGGTCAGCTTTGATGACTTCTCCGGTGGCCTTAAAATGTCGGCCCGGGAATTACTGGATATCAATGATGCGAGGGAGCGTTTTGCCAGAGCAATCCGCATCTCCCTCGATGAACAGCGTATCGATGATCGCTTTTTTCCGCGTTTGTGCGAGATTTTGGAGCCCGCCCGTGCCGGAGTCTGTCCGGTTCAGGTAAACTATCGTCGCCCCGGTTCCCGGGTGCGATTGACGCTCGGTACCGAGTGGCGGGTGACACCCACCGATCAACTGTTAGATGACTTGCGCGTCCTGCTTGGACGAGAGCGGGTCGAGTTGGTTTTTGATTAGAGGTTCTAAGGCCCTATGAGTCTTTTTCTGGATTTTGAACAGCCGATTGCCGAGTTGCAGGCGCAGATTGATGAGCTCAAACATGTGAGTGAAGGCAATCACGCCGTGGATCTGAAAGACGAGATCCGCCGGCTGGAGAAGAAAAACGAAGAGCTGACCAAGAAGATCTTCGGTGATCTGGGGGCCTGGCAGGTATCCCAGATGGCGCGTCATCCCCAGCGCCCCTACACCCTCGATTATATCGAGCATATCTTCACCGATTTCGACGAGCTGGCTGGCGATCGTGCCTATGCCGATGACAAGGCTATCGTCGGGGGCATCGCCCGTCTCGACGGCGAGCCTGTGATGGTGATTGGTCACCAGAAGGGTCGCGAGACCAAAGAGAAGATCAAGCGCAACTTCGGCATGCCGCGTCCGGAAGGATACCGCAAGGCCCTGCGTCTGATGGAGATGGCCGAACGCTTCAAGATGCCGATCATCACCTTTATCGACACCCCGGGCGCTTATCCTGGCGTCGGTGCCGAAGAGCGTGGCCAGTCCGAGGCGATTGCCCGCAACCTGAAAGTGATGGCCGGTCTGACCGTGCCGGTGGTCTGCACCGTGATCGGTGAGGGTGGCTCCGGTGGTGCGTTGGCAATCGGTGTGGGTGACCGCGTCAACATGCTGCAGTACTCCACCTACTCTGTCATCTCGCCGGAAGGGTGTGCCTCCATCCTGTGGAAGAGCGCCGACAAGGCCTCCGTAGCTGCCGAAGCGATGGGCATCACTGCCCAGCGTCTGAAAGAGCTCAAGCTGATCGACCACGTGATCGACGAGCCGCTCGGTGGTGCCCACCGCGATGTGGAGAAGATGGCCAAAAACCTCAAGGCTCGCATCAAGCAGGATCTGGACGCACTGCGTCCGCTCGATACCGAGCAACTGCTGGAGCAGCGCTACCAGCGTCTGCTGGGCTACGGTTACTGCTAAGCGCAGCCGTCACCCCCGAGTATTCAGGCCCCCGTCATCGACGGGGGTTTTTTATTGTTGATTACTTGTCTTGCGGTGATTGCCCCAATGCGCCCTGAAACAGCGCAGGTCAGTCTTCTAGGGTGAGGGGCAGGGTTGGTATGCCATGCTGTTGGTGATGGCTGTCAGTAGCCTACAGCATCCTTTGGCATCGCTGGCGATGGCATGACAAGCCACGTGATCATCCTATTGCGGCATAAAAAAGCGCCCCGGCTGTGCGGAGCGCTTTTACAGGTGTCTGGCGGTATTACAGTTCAATCTCGTCTGTAAGACCTTCATAGGCGATATCGATGGATTGCAGCTCCTTCTGCAGGCGATGTTTGTCTTTCAACGCCTCGATTTCACGCCATTTACGTTTTTTTCCCGTTGTCCCGCGGCTACGCGAACCGAGTTCAACCACCTCGTCATAATCGAAGTTGAACATTTCCATGGCTCCCTCCTTGGTTTTTATCGTTTTCACCACCCGTATAACATAACGAATCTGAAATTAAAACGTTTTCGTGACGACTCTATGACAGCGCTAAAAAAGCCCATGAAAAAAAACCGGGCCCCTTGTTAGGGGCCCGGTTTTTATCAGAAAAAAGAACCGATTACAGGCGGCTTGCCAGCATGGTTTCCAGCTTGCCCTGGTCGATGGCGAACATGCGGATGCCTTCGCCCAGCTTCTCGTGAGCCATGGCGTCCTGGTTCAGTTCCCAGCGGAATTCGGCTTCGGTCATCGGGGTCGGTTTGGCCTTGCGCTCACCGGTGTAGTCCAGTTTGCGTACCACGGCGCCTTCGGTCTTGCTCAGCTCTTCCAGCAGGGCCGGGCCAATGGTCAGGCGGTCGCAACCGGCCAGTTCCAGAATCTCGCCGGTGTTGCGGAAGCTGGCGCCCATCACGACGGTCGGGTAGTCGTGCTGCTTGTAGTAGTTGTAGATGGAGGTGACGGAGACCACGCCCGGATCTTCACTGGCGGTGTAATCACGGCCATTTTTGGCCTTGTACCAGTCGAGGATACGACCCACGAACGGGGAGATCAGGAAGGCACCGGCTTCGGCACAGGCACGGGCCTGGGCGAAGGAAAATAGCAGGGTCAGGTTGCACTGGATACCCTCTTTCTCCAGTACTTCAGCGGCACGGATCCCTTCCCAGGTGGAGGCCAGCTTGATCAGAATGCGGTCGTTGCTGATACCCGCTTCGTTGTAAAGACGGATCAGCTTGCGGGCCTTGGCGATGCTGGCTTCGGTATCGAAGGAGAGGCGGGCATCCACTTCGGTAGAGATACGGCCCGGAACGATCTTCAGCACTTCCAGACCGATGTTGACGGCCAGCTTGTCGCCCGCGTCGATGATTTGCTGTGCCTTGTCCTGGCTCTGGGCTTTGGCCCACTTGATGGCGTCTTCGATCAGCGGAGCGTACTCGGGGATCTCGGAGGCCTTCAGAACCAGAGAGGGGTTGGTGGTGGCATCGATGGGCTGATAGCGTTTGATGGCTTCGATATCACCGGTGTCGGCAACAACAGTGGTCAGGGCTTTCAGCTGGGTTAATTTATCGGCCATAGCGAATATCATCTCTTAATGAGGGAGTAATCCCTGGGTTGCGGGCTTGAGACGGTGGTTCTGAAATAAAATTACAGGATCTTGGTGCCTCAGGCTCAGAAAAGCGCGATGGGGGCGGCCCATCGTCATTGCTTGCCTAATTAATACTGATGTGCTGCATCCTGCAATAGGGGCGCTTGGTTGTTAAACATTCAGGCTGTTGAGTTATCCCGTTTTATGGCTTGAAACTATATGATTAGTAAGGTTTTTTACATTTCCTCCCGACCTCGCTCCGGTTTGCTTTCAGTTGAACTTTTTTAGCCAATATCCATATTTGTGTCGTCGATCACATAAATTATCTCGCTACGTACTTGAAATTTAATTACAGCGAAAACGTTTGGCGAAATGTCTCCGTTTGAAAGCCATTTCATGCAAGCGTTTGCGTTTTCGGATAGCTCATCAGGGATATATCAAAAAGGTTCTCTTATGGGGCTTAATGGTGGCCTGTCTGCTTGAATTATTGAGTTTGTTGAAAGTTTGCGATTTAAATGGAGCTTTATGGGCTTTTACCGTTCGTTTTTTGTGTCTCGCGTGACCGGGATCACTATTCCGGGCTCTCCCGCTGTGCTAGATTCCGCCCCTTTAGCGAAACGCTAATTAAACGACAGACAGAAAACGGTCAGCGCAGACTGACCATGGATGTGAATAACAACGAGAGAATTATGGACACCTTGATTGCGATGCTAAACGACCTGATGTGGGGAGCCGTGCTCATCTACCTGCTCATCGGGGTCGGTATCTTTTTCACCTTCCGCCTGGGTTTTATCCAGATCCGTCACTTTGGCCACATGTTTTCCGTGCTGAAAAACAGTCGTAAATCGGACAACGCGGGCATCTCCTCCTTCCAGGCCCTCTGTACCAGCCTTGCCGCCCGTGTCGGCACCGGCAACCTGGCCGGTGTGGCTGTCGCCATCTATCTGGGTGGCCCCGGCGCCATCTTCTGGATGTGGTTGATCGCTTTTATCGGCATGGCGACTGCCTTCGTCGAAAGCACCCTGGCCCAGCTCTACAAGGTCAAGGATGAGGATGGCAACTACCGTGGTGGCCCGGCCTACTACATGGAGAAAGGCCTTGGCATGCGCTGGATGGGGGTGGTGTTCTCGCTCTGCCTGATCCTGGCATTTGGTCTGGTGTTCAACGCGGTGCAGGCCAACTCCATCAGTCTGGCGATGAAGGTGGCGTTTGGCATTCCTGACTGGGTCAGCGGTCTGGCGCTGGTGGCGCTCTCCGGCCTGATTATCTTCGGCGGCATTCGTGGCATCGCCCGTTTTGCCGAGCTGGTGGTGCCCTTTATGGCACTGGCCTACATCCTGCTGGCGCTGGTGATCGTGGCGATGAACATCACCGAGTTGCCCCATGTCTTCATGGTGATCATCAAGTCCGCCTTCGGGATTGAGCAGGCTGGCTCGGGTGCGCTGGGTTATGCCATCTCCCAGGCGATGATCAACGGTATCAAGCGTGGTCTCTTCTCCAACGAAGCGGGCATGGGCTCTGCGCCCAACGCTGCAGCGACTGCCACTCCCTATCCGCCGCACCCGGCCTCCCAGGGTTATGTGCAGATGCTGGGGGTCTTTATGGATACCATCGTCATCTGCAGCTGTACCGCCGCCATCATCCTGATGTCAGGTCAGTTTGAGCCGGGCTCCGGCGTGACCGGTGTCGAGCTGACCCAGCGGGCGCTCTCTTCCCAGATTGGCAGCGGTGGCAACATCTTTATCGCGGCGGCCATCTTCTTCTTCGCCTTCACCTCTATCGTGGCGAACTACTCCTATGCCGAAACGAATCTGGTGTTCCTCGAGCACAACCACAAGGGCGGCCTGATGCTGTTCCGGATGTTTGTGCTGGGCATGGTGATGTTCGGCTCTGTGGGCGAGTTGCCGACCGTCTGGGCAATGGCTGATGTCTCCATGGGGTTGATGGCCATCGTCAACCTGGTGGCTATCCTGCTGCTCTCCGGCGTTGCCATCAAGCTGGCCAAGGATTACAACGACCAGCTCAGGCTGGGCAAGGTGCCCACCTTTGATGCCAACAAGTACCCCGAGATCCGCTCCCAGCTGGAAGAGGGGATCTGGGACAATCCGACCAAAAAATAACAAGCGGTGAGTCAAACCTCTTGATTAAAACCTGAAGGGGGAGCCGGTGGCTCCCCCTTCTTTTATGAGCCGCTCTTCGGCGGCTGATCCCAGCGCTGGGCGAGCTGTCTGATACGCCGTTGCAACTGGCGCCAGCAGCGCCCTTGTTGCCGGTCGTTGAGGAGGGCATAACGCCAGCGGCGATAGAGCCACGCACTCTTTAGCAGGGGATGGGCAAGGTCGGGGCGCAGCCGCGCCAGCCGCTCGCACCATGCTCCCATGCTCTCGGCAGGCTCTGGGGAATAGCCGCTGCGTTTGCCCCGTTTGAGCAGGGGTTGCCAGATGCGCCGCTCTGGCGGCAGACGGGCGGGCAACAGCAGGGGCAAGCTCACCAGCAGGGCGACCAGCATCAGGCTGGCGAGGATCAACCAGGGAGTGTATCCCGCCAGTGCAGGCCAGCGCAGACCGATTTGCTGCCAGAGCTGGCCCGCATCGTAACCAATCACCCAGCGACTCCACTGGTAGTCGATATTGTTGCCCCACCAGCGCAGCTGATTGAGCAGGGCCCAGTTGCGATAACGCTGCAGAGCGAGAGGGTCGGCGGCGGTAAACTCGTCGCTCAGGGCCTCCCTCACGCCGCCTTCAATGCGCTCCGGTGCCACTGCCGCAGTGGGGTCGATTCGCCGCCATGTTCCTCCTTCATCGAGATACTCCACCCAGGCGTGAGCATCGAACTGGTGTACCGCCAGATAGTTGCCCGTGGGATTCCACTCACCGCCGAGATAACCGGTGACCAGCCGTGCCGGAATACCGGCGGCGCGCAGCACGAAAGCGGTCGCCATGGCGTAGTGGCCGCAAAAGCCGCGCCGAGTATCGAACAGGAACTCATCCACCCCGTCACCGCCAAGTCGTGGCGGTGTCAGGGTGTAGTAATAGGATTGGCTGCGAAACTGCGCGAGCAGGGCGGCGACCAGCTCTGCGCGATCCGGATAGCGTACAGCCAGCACTTGGCCATGGACGCGCGCTCTCGGGTTGCCTCCGGCTGGCAGTTGCAGGTTGCGCTGAGCGGCTTGGTGGTCGTCCTCGATCTGTGCTTCGCCGCGGCCAATGCGATAGCGGATTGCCACCTCGCCGCTCCCCTGCCGATAGAGGGTGTGAATGGGGGTGAGCAGCACTGGTCCAGTCAGAATAGTCGGTTCACTTTGGGCAAAGGCCCAGCGGTGGCGCTGGGGCTCGGCGATCACCTCGTAGCTCCCGGCGGGTAATGGACTATCTGCCAGCTGATTGCTTGCCCGTGAAGATGATGCCAGAAGGGTCAGCCCGGTCTGCACCGGCACTGTCTGCTGCCATGCTTTGACCTCGGGGCTCAGCAACCAGCGCTGACCATCGAAAACTTCTTGGCGCATCACCGGAAAATAGCGCTCGCGGACAGGGGGCGGGCCATCGGCAAAGGTGACCCGAAACGCCAGTTCCGAGGAGTTGACCAGTTCGCTGATATCGCCGGGGGCCAGCTCTTCCGAGAGGCCGGACAGGGCACGGCTGGTGGTGGGCATCTGCCAGAGGGGCGGCAGCCTTGGCAGTAGTATAAACAGGGTGATAAGCAAGGGCAGCGCCAGCAGCAGGGCGCTCCCCGCACTGCGCCAAGGCCGTTTCTGCTCGGGGACGACGGCGGTCACCAGCGCGGTCACTGCCAGCCAGAGTGCCACTGCCATCCCGGCTGTCCAGCCGATGCTTTGGCGTTGTACCAGCGCCAGCGCGATGAGGAAGAAGGCGAGCAGCAGCACCTGCTCGATATCCCGCTCGCGCCGTACCTCGATCATCTTGAGGCTATAGCCGAGCCAGAGCAGATTGATCAGGGCGAGCAGGGTGCCTAGCCCGCGCCATTGTAGTCCCAGCAACAGCACGGTTGTGATGGCCAGCAGCGCCAACCCGCGGGCAGGGAGGGGCGGCCAGCCGCGCCACAGCATCATGGCCCGGACGCCGAGGGTGATGGCGCCTACTGCCACTACCCAGAGTTGCAGTTGGGGCCAGAGTGCCGCGACCAGCAGCAGCTGTTGCAGGGCGATGAGTGGCAGCAGACGGCGGTTATTTAGCAGCATCCTGTGTGCTCTTCGGTGGTTTGGCATCGAACTGGGCCAGTGCCAGCAGGCAGCGCTGCACAAAGGCGGCGCTGCTATCGGGCCCCAGCGTCTGGTTTGCCAGTGTCAGGGTAAAGGGGATGCCCCGCTTGCCGTAATCGGCGCACCACCAGGCCAGCACAGCTAACCGCTGTTCCAGATCCCCGCCCGCGACCCGCTGCAAGGTGAGGTGAGTGTCATCCTGCTGCGGTTCATGGAACTGCTTGGTCAGCAGGCCGCGCCCTTGGGCAAGTTGCTTCCAGGCGACCCGGCTCAGTGGTTCACCGGCCTGATGTGTCCGCAGGGTATCAAAGTCACCGAGAGTGGCTGGAGCAGGTTGGCCCTGATAACCCTCGCTTTGGGTCGCATGCTCCCCTCTTAACGCTCCGAACGCCGGTTTGGGGGAGAGCCAGCCTTCCAGTTGCAAGTCCAGCAGGGACCAGCAGCGAAACAGGCCGAGAGGGTAGCGGCTCTCGACCCGCAATCGACCAAGGTGCAGTGGCCCACGGCGCGAGCCCGATACTGGCAGGATAACTGTGCTGGGCACAGCGTCGGCCTGTGCCAGCCAGAGGGTGCCTTCGTTGAGGCTAAACCGGAGCGCCTGCACCGGGCGAGGGCTCTGCACCAAGATACGGATAGGTAGCTGGCTACCCGCTTCCCCCAGCACCAGCGGGCCACCCAGCAGCTCCAGCCCCAGCAGGTTGCGGTGGGTGAGCCACATGGCGGCCATAAACAGGCTGCCGAGGCAGTAGGCTACCAGCAGTACCAGATTGTTCTGGTAATTGGTGCCGAGCAGATAGATGGCGAGCAGCACCAGCAGATAGAGCAGTCCCATGCGGGTGGGGAGGATAAAGAGGCTGCGGGTACCCAGCGTGATCTGGCGGGCCGGGGGAATGCGGCGGTCGAGCCAGCGTCGCTGCCAGCGGGCTCGCCACTGCTGCCAACGGTTTAGCAATTTGCTCATCAGGGATTGTCCGGATCGACCTTGGCCAGCAACCGCTGGCTCAGGGGACAGGCTTCGCCGTGCTGTACGCCAAAGCAGCCCCGCAGCCGATGCTCGGCCACATAGGGGAAGACCGCCTGCACATCCTCTACCGTGACAAAGCGCCGCCCGGCTACCATCGCCCAGGCCCGGCTCACCGCCAGCAAGGTCAGGGCTGCCCGAGGGGAGAGGGGCTGTGGCAGATCCCCATCAAAGCGGCTCTGGTGCACCAGCGCCAGCAGGTAATCGAGGGTGGCATCGGAAACATGGATGGCATCCCCTTCGCTTTGCAAGGTGGCGAGTCCGGCGGCATCCAGCATGGCGGGCAAAGGGCCCGTCGGCTGGTGGCCGCGCAGTAGCTGGCGCTCCTCTTCTCGCGGCGGAAAACCCAGCGAGAGTCGCACTGCGAATCGGTCGAGTTGGGACTCCGGCAGTGGATAGGTGCCCGCCTGATCCGCCGGATTCTGGGTGGCGATGACGAAAAACGGATCGGGGAGTGGGTGCGTGTGGCCCTCGATGCTCACCTTGCCTTCGGCCATCGCCTCCAGCAGGGCGCTCTGTACTTTGGGGCTGGCGCGGTTGATCTCGTCCGCCAGTAGAACCTGGGTGAAGATGGGGCCGGGGTGAAAGCGAAATGTTTGTTGCTGGGGGTCAAAAATCTGAAGCCCCAGCAGGTCGGCGGGGAGCAGATCGGCGGTGAACTGCATCCGCCTGCATGCCAGCCCCAGCACCTGCGCCAGGGCGTGGGCCAGGGTGGTTTTGCCCATGCCGGGCAGATCTTCGATCAGCAAATGACCGCGCGCCAGCAGGGTCACCAGCGCGATTTTCAGCTGTAGCGGCTTGCCCAGAATGACTTGCTCCAGTGCCGCCAGCAGCCCGGCAATCTGCTCTTCTCTCTTCATTCCCTTCATACACATTCCCTGTATTGCGTCGCACCTACAGCTTATACGCCCGCAAGGGCGAAGGCAGATAACAGACGGGCGGTAAAGTGCAGCGCAGGGATGGTAATGAGCGGGAGGTGACCCGGTTTATTGCTGAGTCTGCTTGATTCAATATGGCCGCTATGGCACGTAACTCAATACAATATTTCCTGATTGGAATGTACCGATCGCCATCTCTTCACTAGGTGAGAGCGGTGGGCGCCCATATAGTTGCCCCATTGCGACGCGCTGCGTTGCTAGCTTTGTCACCACCTTGGCCCCGCCATTGTTCGCCTGTCACTGTGATCTGGCAGGCATCGGCACGCCAATCTGTTATGGAGCGTTCATGCCTGTATTCCTGTTGTGCACTTTTCTGATGATCATTCTCTATCCGGTCGGGATCGATCTCTATCTGGTCGCTGTGCCCCAGATTGCCGATACCCTGCAGGCGAGCGAGGCGCAGATCCACACCGCCTTCTCTATCTATCTGTTTGGCATGGCAGCGACCGTGCTACTGGGGGGGATGATTGCCGATCGCTACGGGCGGCGCTGGGTGGTGCTCGGGGGCGCCCTGATTTTTGTCCTCGCCTCGCTGGTGGCAGGCAATGCGGAGGGGATTGGCCAGTTCTATTTCGGCCGTTTCTGGCAGGGAGTCGGGGCAGGGGCGCTCTATATCATGACCTTTACCGTGCTGCGGGATGTGCTGAGTCAGGAGCGGCTGGCGATGGCGCTCTCGATGATCAACGGGGTCATCTGCGTGATCCCGGTGCTGGCGCCGGTGCTCGGTTACCTCATCCTGTCCCATTTTGACTGGCGCGGGATCTTCGTGGCGATGGCGCTGGTGGCGGCCGCCAGCGGTCTGGTCAACCTGTTGCTGCTTAAGGAGACCCGTCCGGCCCGGCAACCGGGGAGTGACGCGGCGCTTCCCTTTGCCCTGCTGCGCTCCCCGCGCTTTATGCTGCTCTCCCTGCTGACCAGTGCCAGCGTGACCGCCATTCTGGTCTATGTCAGCGTCTCGCCGCTGATCCTGATGAAGGAGTTTGGCTTCACCACAGAGCAGTACTCCATCGTGATGATGGTGATGGCCGGCGTGAGTATGTCCACCTCCTTCCTGACGCCGCTGCTGCTGCGCTGGCTGGGCAAACAGAAGGTGCTGGCGGTGTCTCATCTCTCCTATCTGCTGGCGGCGTGCTCACTGATCGGCAGCTGGCAGACGGGGGGCGATATCCATCTGCTGCTGCCGGGGTTTGCGCTGGTCTGTGTCGGCTTCTCCTGTGGCTTCGGGGTGGCGATGGGGGAGGCGCTCGATGGTTGTCAGCATAACGTGGCCTTTGCCAGCGCGGTGCTCTGCATCATGCAGATCAGCCTCTCCGGCCTCTATATCTGGCTGCTGGGTCAACTTGGCTTTACTCCGTCCGAGATGCTGATCTGCGCCCTGCTGCTGGCATTGCTCAGTTACCTGGCTGTCAAAGGGCTGTTACCATGGCTCGCGCTTCGTGAAGCGCGGTCGCAGGGCTGATGGAAGATGAGAGGGAATATGCGCAATCTGGGTGAACTCGATTTGAACCTGCTGGTGGTCTTCAAGTACCTGATGCAGGAGCGCAGTGTGGCAGGGGCAGCCAAAAAGCTCTGTGTCACTCCGTCGGCGGTGAGCAAGTCTCTGGCCAAATTGCGGGAGTGGTTTGACGATCCCCTGTTTGTGCGGGTACGGCAGGGGTTGCAGCCCACCAACCTTTCCCTGACTCTGGAGGATGAGCTGAAGGTCTGGTTCCAGCTCACCGACAGCATCACCTCGCTCAATAGCGAGGCGATCCCCGACGGTGCCCGTTTCACGCTGGTGATGGAGTCCCCCTTCTACATCAGCTTCCTGAGCGATCTGCCCATGACCATCTACCAGAAGTACCCCAACTCGGTGGTCAGGATGCTGGGGTGGGATCACCACTCCCTCAACGACATCGTCAATGGCGATGCAGATCTCGGCTTCTGCGCCCGCGAAACCCATGGCCGCTCCCAAGCCAAGGTCAACCGCTTGCCCTACTACATCGATCACGAGGTGCTGTTCACTGATCGCCCGGTGGTTTTTCTGCGCAAGGATCACCCCTTGCTCCAGCAGAAGTGGTCGCTGGAGAATTTTTTGGCCTGCCCCCAGATCAGCATGGTGTGGGAGGCGAACGATACCTGGGCCCTCGACAGTCTGCTGGAGGACGAGGGGCTGAAGCGGGAGGTGCCCATCATGGTCTCAAGCTTCGAGCAGGCGCTGCATATTGCCTCCCAGTCGAGCCACGAACTGATTGCGGTGGCTCCTTCCTACTGCGGTGGTTATGCCAGTCGGCATCACGGCAATCTGATCGCCATGCCGCTGCCGCTCCCCGAGAAGCTCTACGCCCAGCTGGAGATCGCCTTCATCTTGCTGTGGCACAAGCGGCATAATCAGGATGCCAAGGTGATGTGGCTGCGCAACGAGATCCGGCGACTCTACAACGATGAATCGCCACGCTAATGTGGTCGTGACGGTGCCCATCGATCAGCCGGAGCCATCTGCTCCGGCTTTTTGTTGTCGTATCGCCCGGATGAGTGGGCTTTTGCACGACTTAAGTGCCGAGTTCGGGTTCAAGCTGTGTGCCATTCAACTCTCTTTATGCACAGATTGGCCTTGGTTGCACGTCTCGAGTGAAGCTCTTTTCACGAAAAAAATTCATGTGGTTTCATTAGAAAACTTCACCGATGGTCACTTTTAAAGTGTGATCGACCATTAAGTTCCTGTATTTGCAGTGATATAGCATGACTCCCCTTGGAATGGCGGGGTTAGATAGCGCCTGCGTAGGTGACTGCCAGTAGAGCGCAGCGTGAGCCAGCTCCACAGGTCGTCTGTGGCCGTGCCATGCCCCGGCTATCTGGCCACCAGCCATGAGTGACGGAGCAGAGGGGAATAAGTATCAAGGTTGATAAACTGGCTTGAGTAAAGGGATGCAGCAAAGGTAGAACCCGGAGCCAGTAACTGTACCGGGAGACGCCACTCACCATCCCCCGATAACACCTAATTGAAACCGGCTAGATGAAAAAACACCTTTCATCGAACGGGGCCCGTGCACCCGAAAATAGCCAGATTGGCAGGCTGACTGTGCTCCCCGTTATGGCAATGACGGAAGAGAAAATAGTGCGGCAGCTACCACCAGATTAATAAAAATAAATCTCAGCAAAGGCAGGTTGATATGCGTCCAGCAACAGCACCCACAGGGTTGTTACAACAGCCCAAACCCTTCTTTATGATATTTTTCGTCGAACTCTGGGAGCGCTTCGGTTATTACGGCGTGCAGGGGATATTGGCGGTTTTCTTTGTGCAGCAACTGGGGTTTTCCCAAGAGCAATCCTTTATTACCTTCGGTGCCTTCTCGGCGCTGGTATATGGTCTGATCTCGGTCGGTGGCTATGTCGGCGACCATGTACTCGGCACCAAGCGCACCATGGTGCTGGGGGCCGTGGTGCTGGTGATAGGCTACTTTATGACCGGCCTCTCTATCTACAATCCCGACCTGATTTTCTATGCGCTGGGCACCATTGCAGTCGGTAACTGCCTGTTCAAGGCCAATCCGGCAAGCCTGCTGTCAAAATGCTACCAGCCAAAAGATCCGCGGCTGGATGGGGCGTTTACCCTGTTCTATATGTCGATCAATATTGGCTCCCTTATTTCCCTCTCGCTCGCGCCGGTGATTGCCGATCACTACGGCTATACCGTGACCTATAACCTGTGCGGGGTGGGGCTGATTATTGCGCTGCTCACCTTCTTTGCCTGCCGCAATATGGTCAAGGATATTGGCTCCGAGCCGGATCACCTGCCACTGAATTACAGCAAGCTGCTGCTGGTTATATTGGGCTCGGTAGCCATGGTCTTCTTTTGCGCCTGGCTGATGCACCACGTGGTGATCGCCAACATGGTGTTGATGACGGTGACCATCGCCGTGGTGATCTTCTTCTTTCGCGAGGCATTCAGGCTTGACACAGTGGGCCGCAACAAGATGTATGTGGCCTTTGTGCTGATGCTGGAGGCGGTGCTCTTCTATGTGCTGTACGCCCAGATGCCGACGTCTCTAAACTTCTTTGCCATCAACAACATGCACCACGAGATGCTGGGCATGAGCGTCAACCCCGTCAGCTTCCAGGCGCTCAACCCCTTCTGGGTGGTGGTGGGGAGTCCGGTACTCGCGATGATTTATACCCGGATGGGCAGCAAGGGGCGGGATCTCACCATGCCGCTCAAGTTCACCCTCGGGATGTTCTTCTGCTCGCTGGGATTTCTGACGGCGGCGGCATCCGGCTGGTGGTTTGCCGATGAGCAGGGGCTGACCTCCCCCTGGTTTATGGTGCTTATCTACCTGTTCCAGAGTCTGGGAGAGCTGATGATCAGTGCGCTGGGACTGGCGATGGTCGCCGCGCTGGTGCCACAACGCCTGATGGGCTTCATTCTGGGAATGTGGTTCCTGACTCAGGCGATGGCGTCCCTGCTGGGTGGCTATGTGGCGACCTTTACCGCCGTGCCGCAAGGGATGACGGATCCGCTGCAAACCTTGCCCATTTACACCGGCGTATTTGGCAAGATCGGGATGGCGACCCTGCTGATTGCGGTGGTGATGGGGCTGATGGTGCCCTGGCTCAACCGGATGATGAATGCGAACCCGACAGAGGCCGAAGGGCTGGTCGCGGGACAATCACAGGCGTAATGAGGGGATTGTGCGAGACTAGGCAAGGGCGGCGACCCTTGCCTTGCTGTTGATGGCTTAGTTGTACTGCTCTTCCATCCAGGCTTCGACGATCAGCTGCGCCGATACCCCGTCCACACTGCCTTTTTCCAGTGCGCGATAGCCGCCTCGCTCAAACAGCCGGGCGCGGGCATCGGTGGTGGTGAGTCGTTCATCCTTGAACTCTACGGGCTTGCCGAAACGGCCATGCAGCCGGTTGCCGAATTTGCGGGCCCGTACCGTGATCTCCTGATCGGTGCCATCCATGTTCAGCGGCAGACCGACCACCAGCAGGTCCGGTTGCCACTCCTTGAGCAGCTTCTCAATCTCGTCCCAGTTGGGGATGCCGTCGTTGGCCTTGAGGGCGCGCAGAGGCTGGGCTGTGCCAGTCAGCTCCTGACCGATGGCGACGCCAATGCTCTTGGTGCCATAGTCAAAGCCCATGATGCTGCGTGATGACATAACTGATAAATCCTCGAAATAGAGAGCGGAGCGGGCCAGCCGATCAGCTGTGGCCGATATCGCTGGAGAGGTGAACCGGGTTCACCCCTATGCTGGCGGCAGCTTGCTGCCAACGTTTGTGAATGGGCGTCTTGAACACCAGAGCCGGATTGGGGGGGATCACCAGCCAGGCGCCATCCACCAGCTCCTGTTCCAGCTGCCCGGCGCTCCAGCCGGCATAGCCAAGGGCCACCAGCCAATGGGCAGGAGCCTCGCTCGTACCCAGAGTTTCCAGAATATCCTTGGAGGTGGTCACCATCATCTCATCCCCCACCTGCAGGGTGGAGTTGAAACCGGGGCGGAAGCTGTGCAGCACGAAGCCGCGATCGGCGTGAACCGGCCCACCTTGCAGTACCGGCTGCTTGAGCTCCGGGTTGTTGGGCGGATTGAGCTTGAGCTGGGTCAGCATGGTTTCCAGCGACATCTCGACCGGAATGTTGACGACCAAGCCCATGGCGCCCTCTTCGTTGTGCTCGCACAGATAGACCAGCGAGCGCTCGAAATAGGGATCCGTCAGGCTTGGCATGGCAAGCAGGAAGTGATTTTGCAGTGTTTGCATAGAGGCCAAATAGTGCAAAGGTATTTGAGGTCAATTATGGCAGTTGATCCCCATGGGAAAAACCGCTTTTTGGGCTGGGCGAGATCCCGCCCCTTTCCGGATTGTCTTGAAACAGAGAGGGTGGCGCCGGGCCACCCTCTCTGTTTCCGGGCTTGTCAGGGGCGGGTTACCCCTGAACAGGCCGGCTTAGCCTGCCTGGCGATTATTTGCCCAGCCGACGCTCGATGGCATCCATCAGCATGCCGGTGATGTGTACATCGAAGGCCGCTTCAATCTCGCGAATGCAGGTCGGGCTGGTGACGTTAATCTCGGTCAGGCGATCGCCGATGATGTCGAGACCGACGAAGATGAGGCCTTTCTCTTTCAACGTCGGGCCCACCGCGCGGGCGATGGCCCAGTCGGCTTCGCTCAGGGGACGCGCTTCACCACGGCCACCGGCCGCCAGATTGCCACGGGTCTCACCTTGCGCCGGAATGCGCGCCAAGCAGTAGGGAACCGGCTCACCGTCCACCACCAACACCCGCTTGTCGCCATCCTTGATGGCGGGCAGATAGGTCTGCGCCATACAGTACTGGCTACCGTGGGCGGTCAGGGTCTCGATAATCACACCGACGTTGGCGTCATCCTCCTTCATGCGGAAGATGGAGGCGCCGCCCATGCCGTCCAGCGGTTTGAGGATGACGTCTTTGTGCTTGGCGTGGAAGGCACGCAGCTTGTCGGCGCGGCGGGTCACCAGCGTGGTCGGGGTGTGCTCGGCAAACCAGGCGGTGTAGAGCTTCTCGTTGGCGTCGCGCAGGCTCTGCGGCTTGTTGACGATAAGGCAACCCTCATCCTCGGCCCGCTCCAGCATGTAGGTGGCGTAGATAAATTCGGTGTCGAACGGCGGATCCTTGCGCATCAGGATCACATCGAGGTTGGAGAGGGGCTGATCCACCACCTCGCCCAGCGTGTACCAGTCGGCATAGTCATATTTGACGGTGAGCGGGCGCATGGTGCCAAAGGCGCGACCGGCTTCCATGTAGAGATCCTTCATCTCCAGATAGAAGAGCTCATAGCCGCGCTTTTGCGCCTCTTCGAGCATGGCAAAGCTGGAATCTTTCTTGATGTTGATGGCCGAGATGGGGTCCATCACGATGCCGAGTTTAATGGTCATCCGCTGTTCCTTTTTAATGGCTCGATAGGGTTGTAGGGTCGATTAGCACAGCGTAATCGTCCGCTTGAGGCTGCGTCGATGCATGATGCGGCCGATAGTATCAAGCGAGATCGCCAAAGCGGCACTGCAGCGCAGTGATCGCAGTCAGGGCGGCGGTTTCGGTGCGCAGCACCCGCGGCCCCAGCAGCATCTCTTTGAAATCTTCCTGCACGGTACGGGCGATCTCGTCGCTCGACAAGCCCCCTTCCGGGCCAATCAGCAGGCGCACGCCGTGCTCGGGAACGGGCAGGGTGTTGATGCTGTACTCGGCGCGCGGGTGCAGATTGAGCTTGAGCTCTTTGGTCTCTTCCGCCAGCCAGGCGTCCAGCTCCATCGGCATGCGCACCTCTGGCACCACGTTGCGGCCGCACTGTTCGCAGGCGCTGATCACCACCTTCTGCCACTGCTCGCGCTTCTTTTCCAGCCGATCGGCCGGCAGCTTGACGCCGCAGCGTTCGGAGAAGAGCGGGGTGATGCAGGTGACGCCCAGCTCCACCGATTTCTGGATGGTGAAATCCATCTTGTCGCCACGGCTGATCACCTGACCGAGGTGGATGGCCAGCGGTGACTCCACCGATTGGGTATCGCAGCTGTCGATGGTCACTTCCACCGACTTCTTGCCGACGCTGGCGATGGTGGCGGGATATTGATTGCCATCGCCGTTGAACAGCTCGAGCTGCTGGCCCGGCTGCATGCGCAGTACCCGGCCGATATGGTTGGCGCCGTCTTCCGACAGGGCGATAGTCTGGCCAACTTGCAGGGTGGCCGGTTCATAGATACGTGGAATGCGCATGGCTGCTTGTCAGTCTCTTGCTTGGAAACCCTTTATATCCTGCGGCGAGCAAGGCTCACGCGGCAGAAGGGAAGGGTTTCATAATTAGGAGGGGCGATCCCCCTCCCTGGTCAAATGGGGTTATTGGCACTGCTTTTCAATAAAGGGATTGGTATTGCCCTGCAGCTTGCCGATGTGGCGGTTGCGCTCGCACTCCCAGCCCTCTGCCGGGTACTGGCGATCCCAGGCTTCAAACAGTTTACGCTGTTGCGCTGCCAGACGCAGCCCATACTGCTGGCTCATGTAGAGGTAGGCGCGGGCAATCTGGCCCCGTACCGGCCCCTTGGGCGGCTGCACCCGACGATCCTTGAAATCCACCAGCATCTGGCACTGGCCGTACTGATCCGGCTTGCCGTTCCAGTCGGAGAAGCGGTAGTTGGCCCGATCGCCGTTCACTTCGCCAATGGCGGGGAAGAGGTTGTGCATATCCCCCTCCATCTTGTTGAACTCGGGACTCGCTTTTTCGCAGTTCTTGCGACCGCCATCCTGCCAGCACTGCAGCTGGTGGCCAAACTCCCAGGCGGGCACCACGTGCTCCCACTCGATGCGGGCGGCGCGTTTGGGCTGCTTGCGCGGCTCATAGCCGCAGCTGGCGAGATCCGGGCTCATCTTCTTGCCCTGATAGTTGATGTCACAGCCGCAGTAGAAGGTGGTCGCGTCTGGCTGGCTGCGGTAGAGCTTGACCAGATCCTGCTTGGCTTCGCGAAAGGTCTGGGCGTGCAGAGGCGCGCTGAGCAGCGGCAAACCGGCCAGCAGGGTCAGGGCGAGGGAGGAGATGAAACGCATGGGATTCCTTGCAAACGGGATGATAGACGAACGATGGCGGGCACCCTACCACAAGAGCGCGACACCGGCTGGCTTACTGTTCTGGCTCCGGCCGTTCCCGCTCCAGCGGCTGCTTGCAGCGTCGGCAGTGATAGCGGGCTTCGCCGCGCACCACCTTGTTGTGGCGGCGTACCGACAGCTGATGCTGCTGACAGAGGCAGCGATAGGGGATGGTGCGCTGGGCCAGAACCGCCAGATCGAAGCTGTGGGTGGTTCTGGGCTCAAGGCCGAACACCTCCCGCATCACCGATTGCCACTGGCGGCCGTGGGGTAGCACCCGCGATCTGCCGCGACCTTCCCCCCACAGTGCATAGACCAGCAGATGGGCCACCTCGTGGGGCACTACCTCGGCCAGAAACGCCTGCTGGTTGGCCTGACAGAGGGCGGGATTGAAGCGCAGCTCCCAGGTTTGCAGCCGCGCCGATCCCGCCGCCCGACCGCGCATGTTGCAATGGACTTGCGGGCGGGGGAAGGTGCGGCCAAGGCGCGCTTCTGCCTGTGCAAAGCAGGCTTCTACGCGTTGTTGCAGCAGGGCGACAAGCTGGGCAGGGGTGGCAGACATCAACATCTCGTCAAATGGCGGATAAGCAAAAGGGGAGCCAGGCTCCCCTTTTATCACAACAGCGAGCCTTACAGGCCAGCGGCGGAACGCAGCAGTTCGGCCTTGTCAGTCTGCTCCCACGGGAACTCGTCGCGACCGAAGTGACCGTAGGCAGCGGTGGCCTGATAGATTGGGCGCTTCAGATCCAGCATTTCGATCAGACCATACGGGCGCAGTTCGAAGTGCTCGCGTACCAGCTTGACCAGCAGATCCTCGGCAACCTTGGCAGTACCGAAGGTCTCGACGCTGATGGAGGTCGGCTCGGCCACACCGATGGCGTAGGAGATCTGGATTTCACAGCGATCGGCCAGACCGGCGGCCACGATGTTTTTGGCAACGTAGCGGGCGGCGTAGGCAGCGGAGCGGTCAACCTTGGAAGGGTCCTTACCGGAGAAGGCGCCACCACCGTGACGAGCCATGCCGCCGTAGGTGTCGACGATGATCTTGCGACCGGTAAGACCGCAGTCACCCATCGGGCCGCCGATAACGAAACGGCCGGTCGGGTTGATGAAGTATTTGGTGTCCTTGTTGACCCACTCGGCCGGCAGCACCGGCTTGATGATCTCTTCGCGTACCGCTTCAACCAGATCCTTGTGGCTGATGGATTCAGCGTGCTGGGTAGACAGTACAACGGCATCGACACCGATGATCTTGCCTGCGTCGTCGTAGGCAAAGGTCAGCTGGCTCTTGGCATCCGGACGCAGCCACGGCAGGGTGCCGTTCTTGCGCACTTCAGCCTGACGCTTCACCAGCAGGTGAGAGTAGGTGATGGGGGCCGGCATCAGCACGTCGGTTTCGTTGGTGGCGTAGCCGAACATCAGGCCCTGGTCGCCAGCGCCCTGCTCCAGCGGATCGCTGCGGTCAACACCTTGGTTGATGTCCGGGGACTGCTTGCCGATGGCGTTCAGCACGGCGCAGGAGTCAGCGTCGAAGCCCATGTCGGAGTGGGTGTAGCCGATTTCACGCACGGTATCACGCACGATCTCTTCGATATCAACCCAGGCAGAGGTGGTTACTTCGCCGGCCACCATGACCATACCGGTCTTGACCAGGGTCTCGCAGGCGACACGGGCCTTGGTATCTTGCTTGAGGATGGCGTCCAGTACCGCATCGGAGATCTGGTCCGCAATCTTGTCTGGATGGCCTTCGGAGACCGACTCGGAAGTAAACAGCTTTGCCATGATATGAATCTCAGCTTGTCTGGGTTATCGCCACAGCAATAACCGGGTGAATGGGATGGTGTAGAGGTATCTACATCTGGACGTCTATATTAATTAGCGCCCCCCGCGATTGCCAGCACTATTTTGTCGCACAGTGTCCAATGGGTCACAAGCGGTGATCTCCTATCCCGAAAGGGATGGGGATCAAACGTTTTTCTCTGGTTGCTTTGGTCAATAGAGGGCAAGAAAAGCGATTGTCCTCCCAAAGCCACTTTATTCATCCAGATAATATTTGCACGCCGCGCGCCCTGCTGGGACAATAACGCGCCTTAATCTTGGCCATCAAATGAAGCAATCGCAGGAGATTCAGATGCCTTCTCGTAAAGAGCTTGCCAATGCCATTCGTGCATTGAGTATGGATGCCGTTCAAAAAGCCAACTCCGGTCACCCGGGCGCCCCCATGGGAATGGCGGATATCGCCGAAGTGCTGTGGCGTAGCCACCTCAGACATAACCCGAACAACCCCAAGTGGGCCGACCGCGACCGTTTCATTCTCTCCAACGGCCACGGCTCCATGCTGCTGTACTCCCTGCTGCACCTCTCCGGTTATGACCTCTCCATCGACGATCTGAAAAACTTCCGCCAACTGCACTCTCGCACCCCGGGTCACCCGGAGTACGGCTATGCACCGGGCGTTGAAACCACCACTGGCCCGCTGGGTCAGGGCATCACCAACGCCGTTGGTATGGCGATCGCCGAGAAAGCCATGGCTGAGCAGTTCAACCAGCCGGGCCACGACATCGTTGACCACTACACCTACGCCTTTATGGGCGACGGCTGCCTGATGGAAGGTATCTCCCACGAAGCGTGCTCCCTGGCAGGTACCCTGCAACTGGGCAAACTGATCGCGTTCTGGGATGACAACGGTATCTCCATCGACGGTCACGTAGAAGGTTGGTTCACCGACGACACCGTCAAGCGTTTCGAAGCCTACGGCTGGCACGTTATCCCGGCTGTTGACGGTCACAGCCCGGAAGCCATCAATGCCGCCATCGAAGCCGCCAAGGCCGAGACCGGCAAGCCGACCCTGATCTGCTGCCGCACCATCATCGGTTACGGTTCCCCGAACAAATCCGGTTCTCACGACTGCCACGGCTCACCGCTGGGCAACGACGAGATCGCCGCGGCTCGTGCCTTCCTGAAGTGGGACCACGCCCCGTTCGTTATCCCGGCCGATATCGCTGCCGAGTGGAACGCTCAGGAGAAGGGTGCCAAGCTGGAAGCCGACTGGGCTGCCAAGTTCGCTGCCTATGAAGCCGCTCACCCGACTCTGGCTGCCGAATTCAAGCGCCGTACAGCTGGCGAACTACCGGCCAACTGGGCTGCCGAATCCGCCAAGATCATCGAAACCCTGCAAGCCAACCCGGCCAAGATTGCGACCCGTAAAGCGTCCCAGAACTCTCTGGAAGCCTTCGGCAAGCTGCTGCCGGAGTTCATGGGCGGCTCTGCCGACCTGGCTCCATCCAACCTGACCATGTGGTCCGGCTCCAAGTCCCTGACCAACGACGATGCCTCCGGCAACTACATCCACTACGGTGTACGCGAGTTCGGCATGTCCGCCATCATGAACGGTATCGCCCTGCACGGTGGTTTCATCCCCTACGGCGCTACCTTCCTGATGTTCATGGAGTACGCCCGCAACGCCCTGCGCATGGCCGCCCTGATGAAGCAGCGCGCCATCTTCGTTTACACCCACGACTCCATCGGTCTGGGTGAAGATGGCCCGACTCACCAGCCGGTTGAGCAGATCGCCTCCCTGCGTCTGACTCCGAACATGAGCACCTGGCGTCCGTGTGACCAGGTTGAATCTGCCATCGCCTGGAAACACGCCATCGAGCGTACCGACGGCCCGACCTCTCTGATCTTCTCTCGTCAGAACCTGGCCCAGATGGACCGTACTGCCCAGCAGCTGGCTGATACCGCCAAGGGTGGCTACGTGCTGAAGGATTGCGCCGGTACTCCGGAGCTGATCCTGATCGCCACCGGTTCCGAAGTGGAACTGGCCGTTGCCGCCTATGAGCAGCTGACAGCCAAGGGCCGTGCCGTGCGCGTGGTCTCTCTGCCGTCTACCGACGTGTTCGATGCTCAATCTGCCGAGTACAAAGAGTCCGTTCTGCCGTCCTCCGTCACCAAGCGTGTGGCCATCGAAGCCGGCATCGCCGACTACTGGTACAAGTACGTGGGCTTTGGCGGCAAGATCATCGGTATGACCACCTTCGGTGAGTCCGCACCGGCCGAGCTGCTGTTCAAGGAATTCGGCTTTACCGTGGAAAACGTGGTTGCGACCGCTGAATCCCTGTAATTCCTGAAGATTGGGCCAGCTTGACCCAATAGCTGGAAAATAAACGCCCTCCATCGCAAGATGGGGGGCGTTTTTTATGGAGTTCAAGGAAGATTTCAGTTAATTATGGATATATATAAACTATTTTTTAAATACTTTTCGAGCCATGAAAACACCCAAGCAACACTATTGTCATTATGGAGGCCCAGTAGTAACATTTGACAATTCATTCTAACGAGTACGCTTGAATATGAATAGTTACGAAAAGCCATTTTATATATCATTATTAATAATTTTTTTAATTTTTGCTCTCTATGGTGCGGCATTACTTTGGATTGTGTGGCCAATTTCTGAACTTTCAATTACTAAAGCTGGAACATTTGGGGATAGCTTTGGAGTATTAACTTCATTTTTTACTGGTATTGCATTCTCTGGAATATTAGCGACTCTCTTTATGCAAAGAGAAGATCTTAAATTAACGAGAGAAGAGCTGATTGAAACAAGAAAAGAAATGTTTTCACAGAGTCAGACTTTTGCAAGGCAGAGATTTGAAGATTCTTTTTATCAGTTACTAAAATTATATAAAGAAAATCTTAAAGATTTATCTATCAGAACCCAAGAGCAATCAACTCGGCTTTGTGGTGTCGAGGCATTGCGATTCTTAATCTTAAAGTTTGATAAATTGTGGGCTTCACAAGGATATCGTTCCCTTCCAAGTGAAGAGAATGCTCTACTTGCCTATAAATATGAACTAATTCGGTCTATTAAGTCTGTTTTTATTAAGCAAAGTCGATATATCGGTACTTTCTATAGTATCCTTACCCTTATAGATGAGGAGTGTAAGGCTCCACTAATTAAAGAAACTTACTGGAGAATTTTAGCATCGCAGCTAACAGCGTATGAGGTAAAATATTTATTTTATCAGGCAGTTGTATATGGTGACAATAAACATGTTAAAAATCTACTTATCGAGTCCATGGTTTTTCAAGAGTTGATCCTTAGCCAAGGATTTACTAAGCCTAATTTAACTATATTTGAAGAGATTTTAGAAGTTAAAATAAATGCAGTTGCCAGTAAAGATAAAATCCCAATGTCTAAAAAGCAAATAAAAATAGCTAGGAAATTTATATCTGCACGCAATGCAAAGTTAAAAGCGAAGAGCAATCAAGAAAAATCACCACAGCCTGTAGGTTCGATTAGCGAAGCGTAATCGGACGTTCGCGTCATTTATTTCGATGTCATAAAAATAATATTCCTCCCTTTTACCTAAAAAGAGACCGGCATATAGCCGGTCTCTTTTTTATTTCTGCAACCCTTACGCCTGCTGCGGGGTACTTTCCGCGTTGGATATCACCGCATCCACCTCGGCCTACTCCACTATGGGCCTTATCAATCTGACGACAAGGGGGCCATGGTTAACACCAGCTTGCCGATATGACGGCCTGAATCCAGCAAATGGTGGGCGGCGGCGGCCTCATGCAGCGGGAAGGTCTGGTAAACCTGCGGTTTGACCTCACCGCGTTCGATAAATGGCCAGACATGAGTTTGCAGCTGGGCAATCAGCTCGGCTTTTTCCTGCGGAGTACGCGAGCGCAGGGTGGAGCCGATATGGGTCAGCCGCTTTTGCAGCATGGGAAACAGATCCAGATTGGGGGCGGCGCCCGCAATAATGCCGATCTGGACTATGCGACCATTGATGGCGGCCGCCGCATAGTTGCGCGCGACATACTCTCCGCCAATGATATCGAGAATGATGTCGGCGCCATGGCCATCGGTGGCTGCATGCACGGCCTCGACAAAATCCTCCTCCTTGTAGAGCACGGCCACATCCGCGCCCAGCTTGATGCTGGCGGCCTGCTGCTCGGGTGAGCCGACCGTGGTGATGATTTTGGCGGCGCCAAATGCCTTGGCCAGCATGGTGGCGGTCGTGCCGATGCCGGAGGCACCGCCATGGATCAAGATAATGTCCCCTTTTTTGAACTGACCCCGTTCAAACATATTTGACCAGACCGTCATAAAGGTTTCCGGCAGCGCCGCCGCTTCAACAAAGCTCAATCCGGGCGGCAGGGGCAGGACATTGCTCTGGTGGGCGACGCTGTATTCGGCATAGCCGCCACCCGAAATCAGCGCGGCGACCTTGTCGCCAACCTTGAGATGCTCCACCTGCTCCCCCTTGGCGACCACGATCCCGGCGACCTCCAGCCCGGGAATATCCGATGCCCCTGCCGGAGGCGGGTAGAGCCCTTTGCGCTGCATCACATCCGGCCCATTGATGCCGGTCGCATAGTGCCGGATCAAGACCTCATCGGGCTTGGGCTCTGGTGTGGCGCGGGTGGTCAGTTGCAAGACATCGGGGCCACCGGGTTGGGTAATTTCTACCGCGCTCATGGTGGCGGGAATGGAATAGGCGTTAGGCATCAGCGGCTCCTTGTAACGAGGTGATATGAGGTTCCCCGAGTGGGATGAGCACCAAGATAATGGAGATTGCTGATGAATAAACGCAGTATTATTCCTCACCTGTAATGCAAAAATGCATTCCAACCGGGAGTCGTGATGAACTGGGATGATGCGAAAATTTTTCTGGCGTTGCATCGGGAAGGGAGCCTGAGGGGCGCCGCCCGTGTGGTCGGGGTCGATCAGGCCACCATTGGCAGGCGGATTGCCGCACTGGAGCATCGTCTGGCGGCCACGTTGTTTCTCCGCACATCCAAAGGATATGTGCTGACTCATGTCGGAGAGATAGTGCTGGCCAGCGCCCAGCAGATGGAGCTGGCGGCCATTGATTTTGTGCGGGCAGCGCAAGGGGTCGACAACCGCCTGGTCGGGGAGGTCAGTGTAGCGACCACAGACACCCTGGGGATGGATTTTCTGATACCGGCCCTGACCGAGCTGCATCAGCGTTATCCCGATATCAGGGTCATCCTCAATACCTCGACCCTGGTGGTCAATCTGTCCCTGCGGGAAGCGGATATCGCGATCCGGACGGTGAAGCCGGACAATCCCGACCTGATTATTCGCAAGCTGGCCTCCTGGCCGGTCGGGTTGTATGCCTCCGCCGACTATCTGGCTAGCCATGGCATACCCGAAGCGGGCACCGGTTTTACGGGCCATTCGCTGGTGGTGTATGAGCCCCACTGGCAGAGCGCGCGATCCCCCATGATGCTCGAAGAGGCGGCCGAGGGGGCCACGGTCGCCGCGGGGGTCAATACCAGCCTGATGCTGCGTCAGGCCCTGCTGATGGGGCTGGGGCTTGGCGAGGTGGCGGTTCCGCTTGCCGAGCAAGCCGGGTTGGTGCGGGTCTGGCCCGAGCGGCAATTAGAGCAATCCTACGATGTGTGGCTGGTGACCCATCAGGATGTGCAGCATGCCGCGCGGGTCAGGGCGGTCATGGATGCCATCGTCAGGGCATTTGCCGCGATGCCCTAAGTCTGGCGGGGATTCTGTTCAGGTTTTGTCGCAGCGTGGTCACACCTCTTGCCATAGTCATGGCGGTTGAGGGAAAACCCTCATTTACTTGGTCTCTGACAGTCAATACTGTGAGACCGAGTCCACCACTACTGGAGCCTGAGCCATGACCGATATGCTTGTTGACGATAAACAACCGACCCCGGATCCGGCAGAGCAGAATGCCTTCTTTCCGTCGCCCTACTCCCTGAGCCAGTTCACCTCGCGCAAATCTGACCTTGCCGGGGCTGACTATCCCGCTCCCTATCGGGAGGGGCGCTGGAAGATCCTGCTGATCGGTGCCGATGAGCGTTATCTGCCCACCGACAACGGCACCCTGTTTTCCACCGGTAACCATCCGGTCGAAACCCTGCTACCCATGTATCACCTCGACAAGGCGGGCTTTGCCTTTGACGTGGCCACCCTTTCCGGCAATCCGGTCAAGTTCGAGTGGTGGGCCATGCCCGGCGAAGATGAAGAGGTGTTGGGGCTCTATGCCAAATATCAGGCGCAGTTCCGCCAACCGGCCAAGCTGGCCGACCTGCTGAAGCAGGCGCTGGCCGCTGACTCGGACTATATCGGCGTCTTTATTCCCGGCGGCCACGGCGCCCTGATGGGGTTGCCGCAGAGTGCCGAGGTGAAAGCGTTGCTGGAGTGGGCGATGGCCAACGATCGCTTCATCATCTCCCTCTGTCACGGGCCTGCTGCGCTGCTGGCGGTGGCCAATCCAGAGACCTTCGCGGGCTACAAGATCTGCGCCTTCCCCGATGAGCTGGATGCCCAGACCCCGGCAATTGGCTATATGCCTGGCCACCTCACCTGGAAGTTTGGCGAGAGGCTCAAAGAGATTGGCTTCGAGATCGTCAACAACGGCATCTCGGGAGAGGTGTGCCGGGATCGCAATCTGCTGACCGGTGACAGCCCGCTGGCGGGCAATAACCTCGGCAAGCTGGCAGCTACCACCTTGCTGGAGGCGGTTGCCAAGCGATGAGGTTGTCGTCGTCGCCAGCGAATGCGCTGCAGGTCGCGGTGGCGCTGGAAGGGTGTCAGCGGCTGGAGGAGATCCAGCAGCTGGTGCGCGCTTTTGCCACCCCGCTGGGGTATCACCGCTTTGCGCTCTTCTCCATCAGTGCCAGCGAAGAGGGGGTGGTCGAGCACCTCTACTGGCTGGAGGGGGAGTGGCTGGAGAGCGGCGAGGCGGTCGACCTGCATGCCTATATGCGCGAGTGCCCGATGGCGATGCATATCAGAGAGCGAGACCAGCCCTTCTTCTGGAGCAAAACGGTTGGCGCCGTTGGCGAGCAGTACCGTATCGTTCGCCAGCCTGAGGGGCCGGGCCGACATGGCTTGCAGGTACCCGTCTATGGGCCGTTGGGACTGGAAGGGGCGATGAGTTTTGGCGGCGATCAGATCGATGCCAGTGCCCACACTCGGGTTGGCCTTGCGCTGATCGCGGTGGCGGCTTTTCATGCAGCTCGTCGCCTGATGGAGGTGCCGGTAGCGGGCCACGAGCGTGGCCTCACTGGGCGCGAGCGCGAAGTGCTGGAGTGGGTCTCCCGGGGTTGGCGCCATGCCGATATCGCCACCACCCTGAAGCTTTCGGTGCGCACGGTCGAGAACCATCTGCGCAGTGCTCGCCGTCGACTGGGGGTGGCCACTACCGCAGAGGCGGTCAGAGTGGCGATCAGGAACCGCGATATTGAGGGCTGAGGGGCTACCCCTTTGTCTGGCATGTAAAAAGAGACCGGCATATAGCCGGTCTCTTTTTTATTTCCGCAACCTTTACGCCTGTGGCGGGGTGCTTTCGGCGTTGGACATCACTGCATCGATTTGTACCAGAGCACCGGCGGGAAGTTCACTTACCCCGATTACGGTGCGGGCAGGCAGGTAGCCCGGGAAGTATTTGGTGTAGACGGCGTTGACCGCATCCAGATCCGCGATATTGCCGAGCTGGATATTCACCTTGACGATATCGTCCATCACATGGCCGATGCTCTCCACAATCGCTTTGATATTGCTCAGGCACTGGGCGGTCTGCTCCTTGATGCAGCCAGCCAGGATCTTGCCGGTGGCGGGGTCTATCGGCAGCTGCGCAGAGAGATGGTTGTAGTGGGAGAAGGCGACGGTCTGGCAATGGAGCGGGCTGCGCGGTGCCTTGTCGGTATTGCGGGCGCGGATCACCAGATTGTGTCTGTCTTCCACCAGTTGTGGCGGGGTGCCGTCACCGTGGGAGATGACCGCATCCATCTGCACCCGTGCCCCCATGGGCAGGGCGGCGGCACTGATCACCGAGCGGGCAGGCAGATAGGCCACGGCGCGGGCAATGGCGGAGTCGGGGAAGAAGGTGGTGTAGACCTCGTTGACGGCCTCCAGGTCGGCCAGATCGGTCAGATAGACGGTGACCTTGACGATATCGTCAAACGACACGTCGATACTCTCCAGCACCGCCTTGATATTGCGCAGGCACTGGCCCGCCTGCTCCTTGATGCCACCGGCAACCAGCTGGCCCGAGGCGGCATCGACCGGCAGCTGGGCGCCGATATTGTTGTAGTGGGAGAAGGCCACGGTATGAGTGGAGAGCGGATTGTGCGGCGCCTTGTCACTGTTGCGGGCCAGTTTAATCAGCGGGCAAGGATCTTGCGGGAAGGTACCTTCGCCGTTGGAGATGATGGCATCGATCTGCACCAGCGCGCCCAGCGGCAGGGCGGCGACGGCGAGGGTGGTGCGGGTCGGCAGATAGCCCGGGAAGAATTCGCGATAGACGGCGTTGACCGCCTCAAGATCCGCCATCTCTTTCAGGAAGATGGTCGCTTTGACCATATCGTCCATCACATGGCCGATGCTCTCGATGATTGCCTTGAGGTTGCTCAGGCACTGTCTGGCCTGCGCGGTGACATCGCCACTCACCATCTTGCCGGTGGCGGGATCGACCGGCAGCTGGGCGGAGATATTGTTGTAATGAGAAAACGCCACCGTTTGGGTGCTGGGGCCCAGATCCTGGGGTGCATGGGGGGTATTTCTTGCTGACTTGATGATGGTGCCACTCATAGATATGCCTCTTTTTAATATTTGTTGTTCATTCAGGTACAGGTTTACCCCATCTTGTTGTGCGCCACGGCCACTGCGCCAGCGACGGCATCCCCGGTTATTATTTGTGATCCACTCAATTACTGAGAGGAATAAGGGAGGAGAGGACAGGGTAGATATTTCAGACGCTGCGATTCTATGAGTGGCTATCAGGGGTTGCAAACCGCTGATTGCATTTTTATGAGATGGCTCAATGGGTGCAAATTTAATGTGATTGCTATTCAATTCATGCTGAATAGTCACCTGTTTGTCCGCCAATGGCCATGCATCGAGCAATAGTCCAGTCCGGGCGGGGGTTGGGGCAGATACCTTGGCAGTGAAGGAGTGTAAAGAAAGGGTTAATGCGATGCATCAAGCTGCCATCAAACGATTTTATTGTGCATAGATATGTACTTTATGTTTTTTTAGTCATCTATCTTGCCGCGCAAAAATATGCTAGCAGAGATTACTGTAACAGTAGTTAAAGATGTGGCTGGAATATAATTCAAATATTTGCATGGGGGATGCTTGTTAATTATCGGTAGGCTGACGGTTGGCCCAGATTCGGAGCGTTTTTATCTTTTTATATATCTGGTGAAATATGCGTGACCAGCGCAGTAGTCCCATATCGAGGTGACCAGGGTTGGCAATATATCGGCTGACCAGGTGCGGCATGGTCAAGGCATCAAACAAGAGGATGACCTTGGCTCGACGCAGCGCTGTAGATCGGACTCTCTGCGCCGGTTGTAGTCTACAGCCTGCCAGGGATGAAAGGGTCGCGGGCGAGGCCAGCTGCCGTGGCATGGTTGTCTGCGGGATTGTTAACAAAAATGTGAACGAGATCACCGGATGGACAAGGGTTTAAGGCTGGAAATGGAGCAGAAAGGAGTAGAATGGCACTTTATTTTTGAGGGTCATTCGATGCCCAACTATCACTTTTTCACGCTGGGCCAGGCGCTTACCTATCTCGATGCCAATGCCCCGCGCTATAGCGATGAGCGTCGTCAACTGGTTGAGCAGGGATTTGCCGCCATGGCGGCCCCCATCTGTGCAGATACGCCGGCTGAAGCACTGGCGTTGCTGCGCCAGCATCAGGCATGGGAGGAGGAAGCCATGGTCGATGCACTCTCCTTGACAGTTGCCACCGGGCCGACGCTCGTCTCCTGTTTGCAGGAGAACCCTTTATCCGCGAGTTGAACAGCATCATGGCACCATCGAGGTGGCGCCATGTTGCCGCTGTCCGCTTGCGATCTACCTCTGGTGCAGTTCGCCTTCCATTACCAGTAGAGTATCCATCCCTGCCGCCTTGCCAGCCTCAAGCCCGATCCGGGTATCTTCAAACACCAGACAGTTGGCCGGATTAGCGCCGAGCAGCTCGGCCACCTGCAAAAAGGTGTCGGGGTGCGGTTTGTGGTTGGTGACATCATCGGCACTGACCACCACAGAGATATAGGCGTCGAGTCCGGTGCTTTTGAGGATGGCCTCCGCCTGATTGCGCGGTGAGCCGGTGCCAATCCCCATCTTGACCTTGCCGTGATAGTGCCTGACCAGCTCCCACATCTTGGGAAAGACGCTGACCTTGTCGATATGGGCCATGTAGAGGGCAATCTTGCGACGGGTAAAAGCCTCGACATCCACCGTCAGCCCCTGCTGCTCGGCCAGCATGGCGATGATCTTGCGGGTGGGAATGCCGCCGTACTGATAGAGCTGATCCCGCTCGAAGGGGATGCCGAATTCGGCGCAGGTGAGCTCCCAGGCATCCAGATGAAGGGGCATGGAATCTACCAAAGTGCCATCCATATCGAAAATCAGGGCATCGTAGTGATCAAACCCGTACTGCTCACGCTCGCTCATGGGGGCTCCTCGAATCAAATAGAGCAGGCTAGCAGAAACGGTCGGCGTTTTGTGGGATCGGCCTCATGGTTGGGCAGATTGTGGCCGCCGTTTTTTCTATCTCTTGCTGATTTGTGAGACAATAATCCGTTCATTGCCGGATACTTTGGCATATCAGATCTGCGAGTCCGCTTATGACCTCGAAAATATCCCCCAAAACCATCTTCTCCAGTGTGGCGCTGGTGATCGCGCTCGGTTCACTGGAAAAGAGCATAGTCACCACCCCGCTGCCCATGATTGGCGCCGAGCTGCATGCCGGTGCCGCCCTCACCTGGGTGGTCACCGCCTATCTGCTGGCGGCCACCGCCGTGCTGCCCCTCTACGGCAAGCTGAGCGATCTCTTTGGCCGGGTGCGGATGCTCAATATCGGCATCGGCCTGTTTCTGGCGGGCTCGGTGGCCTGCGCCCTCTCCCAGGATCTGCAGACCCTGCTGGCAGCGCGGGTGCTGCAAGGGCTGGGGGGCGGCGGTCTGATTGCCCTCGCGTTTACCGTGATTGCCGACACCATTCCGCCGCGGGAGGTGGGCAAATATCAGGGCTACATTTCGGCGGTCTATGCGGTCTCCAGTATCGCTGGCCCCTTGCTCGGCGGCTACTTCACCGAGCAGCTCAGCTGGCGCTGGATCTTCTGGATCAATCTGCCGCTCGGGGCGCTGGCAGTCTTTCTCATCAACCGCAACCTCAAGCAGCTCAACGTGCGTCGCCACAGTCGCTTCGACTGGAAGGGGGCGGGTCTGCTGATTACCGTCACCACGCTCACCCTGTTGCTGCTCTCGCCGGAAGCGGCGCTGCCCGCCGTCTGGCTTTCGGCGGCGCTGGGCGTTGCATTGCTGCTGCTGATTCTGATTGAACGGCGCGCCCACGACCCCATATTGCCCGCCCATCTGGCCCGGTTGCCCGGCTATCTGGTGAGTGTGCTGCTGGTGATGCTCTCCCAGTTGCTGATGTTTGCCGTGCTGGTCTATCTGCCGTTGCAGATGCAGTGGCAGAAGGGGATGAGCGCCAGCGAGAGCGGCGCCATCATGGTTATCTTCATGATTTGCATCACTGCCGGCGCCTTTGTCGGAGGCAAGCTGATTGGCCGTACCGGCCACTACAAGAGCTTTGTCGCGGTGGGCTTTGGCCTCGCGGCGGTGGCGCTCTGGCAGATCCACTTCGACGCCTGGGTCAGACTGGCGCTCGGGTTTGCCGGTATTGGTCTCGGTCTGGTGCTGCCCGCCCTCTCGGTAGTAGTGCAAAATGCCCTGCCACGGCAGGATCGCGGCATCGGCATGTCGCTGTTCAACTTCGGGCGGGAGCTCGGCGGTGCCGTCGGCGTGGCCATCTGCTCCATGCTGTTCCACTTCCGCCTGCCAGCCGGCAGCGATGGCGATCTGAGCCGGCTCGCCCCCGATCTGCTGGCCCCGGGCTTCAGCGCGACCTATATCGGCATGGCACTGATCGCCACGCTGGCGCTGCTCATCACATTGCTGGCGTTGAAGCGCCACGAGCTGGCATCCATCAGCGCCTGATCCGGCCTGCGCCGACATTGGCTCACCATAGCTAGCATCAGGGCTCCCCGCGGGGAGCCCTGATTGTTATTTGGCGAATAGCGTGGCTGCTGCCATCAAGCCATGCGCGAGTTACTCCTGCGCCGGACTCTCCTTGCCTGCCAGCTGGCTCAGCCAGGCGAAGCGGCGGTTGGCCTCCTGCTCCGCCTCTTCATAGAGCTGGCTGGCCACCTCCGGCAGTTGGCGCTCCAGCCGCTGGAAGCGGGGCTCATGGCGCAAGGTCTCGGCCAGCGAGGCATTGGGTGCTCGCGAGTCGAGTGCCAGCGGCAACTTGCCCTCGTCAGCGCGGCGCGGATCGAAGCGGTAGAGAGGCCAGAAACCGGTGGCAGTCAGCTGTTTCATCTGCTCGTGGCTCTCGGCCATGTCGTAGCCATGCTCCTCGCAGGGGCTGTAGGCGATGATGAGCGACGGCCCCGGGTAGGCTTCCGCCTCCTGAATCGCCTTCACGGTCTGGTTCATCTGGGCACCGAGGGAGATCTGCGCCACATAGACGTGACCATACATCATCACGCTGGCCCCGAGATCCTTGCGCCCCTTGCGCTTGCCCTGCTCGCCAAACTTGGTAATGGCACCAAGCGGGGTTGCCTTCGACTGTTGGCCGCCGGTGTTGGAGTAGCACTGGGTATCTAGCACCAGCACATTGATGTTCTCCCCCAGACTCAGCACATGATCGAGCCCGCCAAAGCCGATGTCGTAGGCCCAGCCATCGCCGCCGATGAGCCAGACCGATTTTTCCACCAGATAGTCCGCATCGCGAGCCAGCTCTTGGGCTGCCGGGGTCTGGCTCTCCTGCAGCAGCGCTCGCAACTGCTGGATATGGGCCCGCTGCTCGGAAACCGGCAGGGTGGCATCGCCGAGCGCCTCGCGCAGCGCTGCCGGTATGGTGTCGCCCAGGCTCGCCAGCAGACGGCGCACCCGCTCCCTGTGCTGATCGACGGTGAGGCGGAAGCCCAGTCCGAACTCGGCGTTGTCTTCAAACAGCGAGTTGGCCCAGGCTGGGCCGCGCCCGTCGGCGTTGGTGGTGTAAGGGGTGGTAGGCAGGTTGCCGCCATAAATGGACGAGCAACCGGTGGCGTTGGCAATCAGCAGCCGATCGCCATAGAGCTGGGTCAGCAGCTTGATGTAGGGGGTCTCGCCACAGCCGGAGCAGGCGCCCGAGTATTCAAACAGCGGCGAGATGAGCTGGGAGGTGCGGATGTCGATGCGTTCCAGCTGCTCGGCGCTGCGCTCTGGCAGGTCGAGGAAGAAGTCGTAGTTGGCCTTCTGCTCATCGAGGTGATCGAGGCGTGAAGCCATATTGATCGCCTTGCGATCCGGGTTGCTGCGATCCTTGGCCGGGCACACCTCGACGCAGAGATTGCAGCCGGTGCAATCCTCCGGCGCCACCTGCAGCACGTACTGCTGGCCGCGCATGTCACGGGATTTCACATCCAGCGCATCGAGAGTGGCGGGAGCTGCGGCCAGCGCATCCGGTTCTACCACCTTGGCGCGAATGGCCGAGTGGGGACAGGCGGCGACGCAGTAGTTGCACTGGGTACAGAGCTCCGCCTCCCAGATCGGGATCTCCTTGGCGATGTTGCGCTTCTCCCAGCGGGTGGTGCCGACCGGCCAGGTGCCATCCGGCGGGAAGGCGGATACAGGTAGGCTGTCACCCAGCCCCGCCAGCATGGCGGCGGTGACGGTCTGGACAAAATCGGGGGCCTTGGCCGAAACCACCGGCGGGCGGGGACGGCTGGCGGGATCCAGCTCGCCAAGTTGCACCCGGGTCAGGGCGGCGCAGGTTGCCTCCAGTGCCATCCAGTTGCGCTCGACCAGTG
Organism: Aeromonas sp. 600886; assembly: GCF_049174935.1. Taxonomy (NCBI): domain Bacteria; kingdom Pseudomonadati; phylum Pseudomonadota; class Gammaproteobacteria; order Aeromonadales; family Aeromonadaceae; genus Aeromonas; species Aeromonas sp. 600886. The sequence goes on from NZ_JAAKUB010000011.1 coordinate 123,517, forward strand.
TCTGTCCCTTGCTGCCATAGCTGGTGGCGATGGCCTGCTTCAGCAGGCTGGTCGCCTCTGCGGGGGGAATGATGGCGCTGAGCTGAAAGAAGGCCATCTGCATCACGGTATTGATGCGGTTGCCGAGCTGGCAGTCGCGGGCAATTTTGGCGGCGTTGATGATGTAGAAGTGCGCCTCTTTCTCGCGCAGGGCATGCTGTACCTCGCTGGGGAGGCGCTGCCAGATATCCGCTTCGCTGTAGGGGGTGTTGAGCAGGAAGATGCCGCCCGCTTTCAAGCGTTCCGCCATCCGGTACTTGTCGACAAACTGCCACTGATGGCAGCCGATAAAGTCCGCTTCTTCCACCAGATAGGCCGATTGCAGCGGCCGCTCGCCCACCCGCAGGTGAGAGACGGTGAGGCCGCCCGCCTTCTTGGAGTCGTAGACGAAATAGCCCTGCGGATAGAGGTCGGTGTGGTTGCCGAGGATCTTGATGCTGTTCTTGGCCGCCGAGACGGTGCCATCGCTGCCAAGACCGTAAAAGAGCGCCTCCAGCTTGTGTTGCTGGCTGTGGATGGGGCTTTGCGAATTGAGCGCGGGCAGCGGTAGCGAGAGACCTGTGATGTCATCGAAGATGCCGACGGTAAAGCGCGGGCGCGGGTTTTCTTGCGCCAGTTCGGCAAACACCGCCAGCGCGCAGGCGGGGCCGAACTCTTTGGAGGAGAGGCCGTAGCGGCCGCCGATGACCAGTGGCAGGCTTGCCCGCTCGCCCCGGCTGACCGCTTCGGCAAGCGCCGTCATCACGTCGAGATAGAGGGGCTCGGCCTGTGCGCCCGACTCCTTGGTGCGATCCAGTACGGCGATGGTGTGGGCACTCTCGGGAATCGCGGCCAGCAGGTGCTCGGCCGAGAAGGGACGGAACAGCCGTACCTTCACCAGACCTACCTTCTCCCCTTGGGCCAGCAGGCGCTCGATCACCTCTTCACAGGTGCCGATGGCCGAGCCCATCAGCACCACAATCCGCTCCGCCAGCGGGTGGCCGACATATTCAAACGGCCGGTAGTGGCGGCCGGTCTGCTCGCCAAAAGCCTGCATCGCCTCGCTCACATGGCCATAGGCGGCGTCATACCAGGGGTTGCTCGCCTCCCGGCACTGGAAGTAGGTGTCCGGGTTGGCGGCAGTGCCGCGAATGACCGGTTTGTCGGGGGTGAGCGCCCGGTCACGATGGGCTCGGATGGCATCTGCGGGCAGCAGGGCACGCAGGGTGTCGTCAGCGAGCGGCGCTATCTTGGCGATCTCGTGAGAGGTACGAAAGCCGTCGAAGAAGTGGATAAAGGGGAGGCGGCTGTTGAGGCTCGCTATCTGGGAGATCAGGGCAAAGTCCTGCGCCTCCTGCACATTGCTGGCACAGAGCATGGCACAGCCGGTCTGGCGCACCGCCATCACGTCCGAGTGATCGCCAAAGATAGATAGCGCGTGGGTCGCCACGGTGCGCGCCGCCACATGGAGCACGAAGGGGATGAGCTGACCCGCCAGCTTGTAGAGGTTGGGGATCATCAGCAGCAAACCCTGCGACGAGGTAAACGAGGTCGCCAGCGCGCCGGTCTGCAGGGCGCCGTGGACGGCGGCGATGGCGCCCCCTTCCGACTGCATCTCGACAACCCGGGGCACATCCCCCCAAAGGTTTTTGCCCCGCTCGCTCGACCAGGCCGACGACTGCTCAGCCATGGCCGAGCTGGGGGTGATGGGGTAGATGGCGATGACTTCGCTGGTGCGGTACGCCACCGAGGCGACTGCGTTATTCCCGTCTGTGGTGATCATCTGTTTTCCACTTTGCTATGCCAGTTTGAAGGCCGATAGTTGCATCGGCAATGGATAGGTCGCAGGCATAGTAAGAGGGGCAATGAGAGCGTATCAAACGGGATAAATAATCAATTAATAAGTCAGTAATAGTGGTTAATTTAATCCCACAGCGTGGGGGCATGATTTTCTGCTAACAGCCAACGGGAGGTGGCTGACGGGCCATTGACATGGCCCGTCAACACGGGGTTAACCCTGATCCACTTGCAGCCAGATGGCGCACTGATAAGGGGCGAAGAGTGGCAGTGGTTCGCCAGGGTAATTGGCCAGCAGCAACCGCATCTTGTCTGTCACCTTGTCGAAGTGGGGCATCTGCAAGGGATTGGCCGTGAGATTGGCGAGCAGCAGCAGGGTGTGCTGCTCTCCGCTGGCCGGATCCTGCCAGTGGCGGCGATAGCTGATACGCTCGGGATCATCCCCATCCAGCAGCTCGAAATTGCCGTGGCGAATGACCGGGTGAGCCTTGCGCAGGGCGATGAGCTGGCGATAGCAGTGAAACGGTGAGTCGGGGCGGGCCAGCTGCTCGTCAGCATTTATCTCGACGTGGTTTGCATTGAGGGCGATCCAGGGAGTGGCCGTGCTGAAACCGGCGTGGAGGCCAGCGTCCCACTGCATCGGGGTGCGGGCGTTGTCGCGGCCGATGGCATCGAGCCGCCGACTCAGCTCGGCAGGATCCAGCCCTGACTGGCTGGCGCGGTAGTTGATTGCCTCCACATCGCGTAGCTCGTCCGGCTGCCAGTGACGGTTGGTCATGGCGAGCTCCTCCCCCTGATAGATGAAGGGAGTGCCCTGCATCATGTGCAGCACCATGGCCCACAGCCTGGCGCTGGTTTCCCGCCACTCTGGCCTGTCATCGCCAAAGCGGGAGACGGCGCGAGGCAGGTCGTGGTTGCCGAGAAACAGGCTGTTCCAGCCACGCCCGTGTAGCCCTTGCTGGTGGCGGGCCATGGCTCGTTTGAAGGCGAGGGGATCGAAGCGGGATGACCACTTGTCACTGCCCAGCCCCAGATGCTCGAAGTTGAACACCATGCTGAACTCGCTGCCGTCGTGGTTCGAATAGTTTTGCATATGGGCGAGATCGGCTCCCCAGGTCTCCCCCACCGTAATGATCCCCTTGCCGCCGAAGCTCGCGGCATTGAGCTCGCGGATATAGTCGTGCAGGTGAGGGCCGTTGCTCATGGCCAGTCGGTCCCACTCTTTGCTCACCATATCGATCACATCGAAGCGAAACCCCTTGATCCCTTTGCCCAGCCAGAAGTTGATCACCGCTGCCATCTCGGCCCGCACTGCCGGGTTGTCCCAGTCCAGATCGGCCTGACTGGGATCGAAGTTGTGCAGGTAGTAGCGATCAAGCTCCTGCACGTACTGCCAGCCGCTGCCGCCAAAAATCGAGGTAATGGGGTGAGCATCGACAAAGGCTTGATCCCGGAATACGTAATAACCCTGATAACGGGGATCCCCGGCCAGCGCCTTCATAAACCACTCGTGCTCGGTGGAGGTGTGGTTGGCGACGATATCCATCATGATGCCGATGCCGTGAGCGGCTGCTTCGGCTATCAGCAGCTCCATCTCGGTCAGGGTGCCGAAGGCGGGGTCGATGGCACGGTAGTCCACAACATCGTAGCCGTTGTCCCGCTTGGGGGAGCGATAGATGGGGGTGAGCCAGAGCATATCGACCCCGAGGGTGGCCAGATAGTCGAGGCGCTGACGAATGCCGTTGATGTCGCCCATGCCGTCGCCATCGCTGTCCTGAAAGCTCATGGGGTAGATCTGGTAGATGACGCAGCTATCGAGGTCGATATCGGGAGTGTGGAGGGAGTGCGGGTTCATCAGCGTGGCCGGTTGGGGAGGAGGCTTTCCATCTTACGCAGATGAGCGGGCACTCAACAGGGCAGGGGAAGCCTTGAAAAGGGTTCCATTATTGACTGATTGCCAAAAGTGCGGGAAGGGTCACAAAGGTGCCATCCCGGGCCACTGCTGTGGTCGGGATGACACGGCACTTAGCGATGATGCTGTGCAAGGAAACGGGCTATTGGGCTGCCTTGACCTGTTCGCTGTGCTGCTCCTGCTGGCGCTCTGCCTTCTCTTGTTGGCGTTCCGCTTGTGCTTCCAGCTCCTTGCCGAGGAAGTAGTTCAGGAAGGTGCGGATCACCGCGATGATGGCAAGGCGGATCAGCTCCTCCTTGCTTGGCGCGACCGTGGTGGCCAAGATGTCAGCGGCGAGCTGGAACTCCAGCGCCAGAATGAGCCAACTGCCAAAGCAGAGACGAATACGCGGAAAACCGGGCTGGTGATCCCGCACTCTTGCCGCTAGCCAGAGGGTCTTGCCAAGCCCTATCACCACACAGGCGATGGAGATGATCTCCAGCAGCAGCTGGAACAGCTCGACCCCGTGCATCATCCCCTCTTTCAGGCTCGCTATCTCAAACACTCGGGTCACCTCCCTGATTCAAAAGAGGACACTATTAACACATCGCTCGGCAAAGGCCAAATCCGGTTCAGGCAATCATTTTGAATTCAATCACATAGAGCGGCGGTAGATCGGGGTAGATATCGCGGATCACCTGTTTGAGCTCGGGGAGGGTCATGTTCTCCTGACGGCCATGCTCGTCATTCAGTTCATCGAAGGCTATTGCGTTGACGGAGATCACCTCTATGGTGCCAAAGGGCTGGTGCTCCGGGTTGGTGAACAGCGCCAGACGTTGGCCGGGCTGCCAGTTGGCCTCGCTCTCGTCGCGGATGGTGATGGTCTTGCGGCCCGCCTGAATATCGGCAACGAAGCGGCTGAAGAAGGTGAATTCGGGATAGGAATGAGCAGACATGGTGACTCCTGACTGGGTGAATCGAAATGAGGTGAATGGAAATCAAAGATCGAGATAGGCGCGCAGCCTGGCCAGATCGGCGATAACGGGGCCGTCACTGCTGTCGGCAATTATGCCCTGTTCGACCAGCTCCTTGAGGGCGCTGCGGTAAACCCGCTCGGTGGTGCCGAAGCGCGCCGCCTCATGGGCCCGCTTGCGCGATCCCAGCATGGGGGTGCGCTGGCGCTCACGCCATAGCTCATAGGCGATGTTGTAGGCGATGGGGTGGAGCAGCCGGCTGGTGGTGATCTCCAGGGTGTCGAGATAGTCGCTGGCAAGCGCCGCAGCGAAAAAGAGGGTCAACTCAGGTTCTGCCAGCAGGCGCTGGGCTAGTTTGTTGGCGCAGATGACTCGGGCATCCAGCTCGGTCTCGGCCACCACGTTCCACTGTACCGGGGTTGCGCTGAAGAACTCCATCTCACCGAAGATCTGGCTGTGACACTCAATCTCGCCGAGCTGGAAGCGGCGGCCAGAGTGTACCGTGCTGTTGAGGGAGACCCGGCCACGTTCGACCAGATAGAGCTGCTCGCTCTGCTCCCCCTGCCGCATGATCAATTCGCCCGGCAGGTAACGACGCAGAAACAGGGTGCAGGCGTCGAGCGCCGCGGCAAAGCGGGGTTCAAGCTGCTGGAGTTCGGCGTGAAAACGGCCGAGGGGGTAGGGCTGTTGCTGCATGACTTGCCTGTCGCACCGGATGACGAGGGCCATGAGGCTAGCAAGAGTGCGGGCCGGATACCAGCCCGCACGGTAGCGGATGTGCCGCAGTTAACGGTTTGCGGCTTATTGCACCAGAGCGTGGAGGGCGGCGGCGATGGCTTGCTGCTCACCGGCCATCATCGCCTGTTCGGCGCTGGCGTAATCCGCCACCCCTTGTTGCACATCCTGCTCGAATAGCACCACGTTGCAGAGCACGGCTGCAACCCGCACCTTGCGCAGGCGACCCACGGTCAGCAGGGCTGCGGTCTCCATGTCAGCGCCGAGCACGCCACGGGCATGCCAGTAGCGGCACACCTCCTGCTCATCATCTCGATAGAAGCTGTCGTGGGAGCGTACCAGCCCGTGCCAATGAGGCTGGCTGCCGGTTGCCACATGGTTGAGCAAGGCGGCCTGCAGCCAGATATCGGCGCAGGCGGGGTACTCGGCGGGCAGATAGGCCTGCGAGGCGCCCTCATTGCGTACCGCCCCTTCCACCACGATAAGGTCGCCAAGGCCGATGTCGTGTTGCAGGGCACCGGCGGAGCCGACCCGAATAAGCGAGTGGGCACCGGCTTGCACCAGCTCCTCCAGCGCTATGACGGCCGACGCGCCGCCAATGCCGGTGCTGCAAACCGTGATGGGCTGCCCCTGATAGGATCCGTTGATGAGGCGAAACTCCCGGTTTTGCCCCAGCACCTCACACTGTTCGAGCTGGCTGGCGATGCGATCGACCCGGGCCGGGTCGCCGCACAGTACCACCCGCTCGGCAATCTGGTTGGGGCGGCACTGGAGATGGGGTAACAGACTCATGGCTTACAGACCTTGTGGCTGGCGCTTGGCGGCAATCACCCAGAGGCGAGTGCCGTTGGCGGCGATAAACAGCAGGATCAGGTACTCCAGCGACATGGCGTAGACGCCCTGCGCGGCATAGACACCGATGCTGATGATGTTGATGACGACCCAGAGGATCCAGTTCTCCACGTATTTGCGGGTCATCAGGATCTGGGCGACCACCGAGAGCACCGTCATGCTGGCATCCCAGAACGGGAAGGCATCCGGGGAGGGCTCAGGGGTAGCAAGGTTGGCACCAAACAGGTTGAGCAGGGAGACCGAGGTGCGCGCCAGGGTGGCGAAGACCGGGTCGATATAGCGGGTCAGCAGAGCGATGGCCAGCACGCTCACGGCGGCGGTCACCATCAGTTTGGATCTGCTGAGCCAGCGGATCTGCAGGGTATCCCCCTGATCGTTGGCGGGGCGGGTCCAGGCGTACCAGCCGTAGACGTTGGCGCAGAAGAAGAACAGCTGCAGCATCAACAGCCCGTAGAGCTGGATCTGGAAGAAGATGATGGCAAACAGGCTGACGTTGATCAGACCAAACAGGTAGTTGATGGTCTTCTCCTGACTGGCGAACCAGATGCAGGCCAGCCCGAACAGGGTGCCGATGGCTTCAATCCATGACATGGCATAGCCGCCACCCAGCGGTATGGTCACTAGGGTGTTATTGATGCTGAACAGCTCGAATATGCTCATTTTCTGATCCTTGGGCATGAGGGTAAGTATGCGAGGGCGCCATTCTAAGGGGTGAGGGGGAGGAGGGGCAGGACTTTTGTCCGCCCCGGGCTTGGCCCATATCAAAGAAATCGCCGCTGCTGCCCGGTTATTCCAGCAGTGATGGGTTATGGGGCCCCGGCGGGCCGGACTTTATTGATATGTAGCAAGATGATAGCGCCGTGGCTGTGGTCTGATAGAGTCCACTCTCCGGGAGGAGAATCACGTGATAAAAGGAGGTTGCATTGAATTCCGAGCTTGTCTGGGTGCTCTGTCTGCTGGCTGGCGCCATCTATCTCTTCATGACCAACAAGGTGCGCATGGATGTGGTCGCCCTGTTGATCATTATCCTCTTTGTGCTGAGCGGCACCCTCACCCTGCCGGAGGCGCTGGCGGGCTTTAGCGATCCCAACGTTATCCTGATTGCCGCCCTGTTTGTGGTGGGTGAGGGGCTGGTGCGCACCGGCATCGCTTATCAGGTGGGGGATGCATTGGTGAAGGTAGCGGGCAGCAGCGAGACCAAGCTGCTGGTGTTGCTGATGGTGGCGGTGGCGAGTCTGGGGGCTGTGATGAGCAGCACCGGGGTGGTGGCCATCTTTATCCCGGTGGTGCTGAGCGTTGCGAACCGGATGGGGATCCCGGCCGGTCGCCTGATGATGCCCCTCGGCTTTGCCGGGCTGATCAGCGGCATGATGACGCTGGTGGCCACGCCCCCCAACATGGTGGTTAACAGCGAGCTGATGCGCCACCGCATTCACGGCTTCGGCTTCTTCGATTTCACCCCCATGGGCGTGCTGATCCTGGGGCTGGGCATCCTCTACATGCTGCTGGTGCGCGGCTCCCTGGTGGGCGAGGGGGAAGAGGGCAAGGGCAAGCCGACCGGGCGCCGCACCCTGCGCGATCTGATCCGTGACTACCGATTGGCCGGTAGGGCCCGTCGTCTGGCGCTGCGGCCGGACTCCCCGCTGATTGGTCATACCCTGGATGAGCTGCAACTACGCGCCCGTTATGGTGCCCACGTCATCGGGGTGGAACGTTGGCGCAAGTTTCGCCGGGTGATGGTGCCGGTGTCCGGGATCAGTGAGTTCCAGGCCAAGGATGTGCTGCTGATCGACATGTCAGACCCCGAGGTGGATGTGCGGGCGTTTTGCAGCGAAGCGCGGCTTGAACCCATGATCCTGCGCGGGGAGTATTTCTCCGATCAGGCGCGGGAGGTGGGGATGGCCGAGGTGTCGCTGATCCCCGAGTCCAAGCTGCTGGGTAAAAGCGTGCGTGAGGTGACCTTCCGCTCCAGCTATGGGTTGAGCGTGGTGGGGCTGCGCCGCGACGGTGAGGCACTGGCAGGCAAGCTGGTAGACGAGCCGTTGCAGATGGGGGATACCCTGCTGGTGGTGGGCAACTGGAGCCATATCAGACAGTTGCAGACCCATAGCCGCGACTTTCTGCTGATGGGTCTGCCCGCCGAAGTGGACGAGATGGCCCCCGCTCGCAGCCAGGCTATTCACGCCCTCTTTTGTCTTGGCGTGATGATCCTGCTGATGGTGACCGATCCTGTGCCCAACGTGATTGCAGCGCTGATCGCCTGTCTGCTGATGGGCAAGTTTCGCTGTATCGATATGGAAAGTGCCTACAAGTCGATCCACTGGCCGACCCTGATCCTCATCGTCGGCATGCTCCCCTTCGCGCTGGCGCTGCAAAAAACCGGCGGGGTGGATCTGATCGTCGGTGGCCTGATCAATGCGGTAGGGGAGATGGGGCCGCGGGTCATGCTGGCCAGCCTGTTTGCCCTCTGCGCGGTGATCGGGCTCTTTATCTCCAACACCGCCACCGCAGTGCTGATGGCGCCCATTGCGCTAGGCACGGCGCAACAGATGGGGGTATCACCCTATCCGTTTGCCATGACCATTGCCATCGCCGCCTCGGCCGCTTTTATGACGCCGGTCTCGTCACCGGTGAATACCCTGGTACTGGGGCCGGGCAACTACAAGTTTGCCGATTTTATCCGTATCGGAGTGCCATTCACCCTGTTGGTGATGGCGGTCAGCGTGGTAGCGATCCCCTGGTTCTTCCCGTTCTGATAACCGGGATGATGAATGTGTGCACCAGCGGCCTGCGGGCCGCTTTTTATGGCTGGGAGACAAGAGTGGCAAGGCGTGATCGGAATCAGTGAAGAGTGACGTGAACGGAAATTAACGTGGAGCTGGGTTAATAGAGGAGCGAGAGAAAAACTGGGGAGAGGCAAATTTCAGATACAAAAAAACCAGCGTGAGCTGGTCTGTTTGGTACTGCTATTAATGGTGCGGAAGGAGAGACTCGAACTCTCACGCCTAGGGCGCCAGAACCTAAATCTGGTGCGTCTACCAATTTCGCCACTTCCGCAATATTAATGGTGGCTATGACGGGATTCGAACCTGTGACCCCCGCATTATGAGTGCGATGCTCTAACCAACTGAGCTACATAGCCGTTTGTTATCGACCACTGATGTGGAAGAGAACAGAAAAATGGCTGGGGTACTAGGATTCGAACCTAGGGATGGCGAGATCAAAACCCGCTGCCTTACCGCTTGGCGATACC